>CAYUNQ010000158.1:0-5602 GCA_964446185.1 uncultured Marinobacter sp.
GTAATCCGGTGTCAGATTATCCGTCAGGAGACAGCCCGTTCGGCTGCCGGCAGATGATCGGCTCGGTGTGGGAGTGGACCAGCAACGAGTTTCTGCCTTATGACGGCTTCAAGGTAGATATGTATCCGTTCATGTCGACCCTGCAGTTTGCCACTCACAAGGTGACCAAGGGTGGCAGCTGTGCCACGTCATCCAACCTGATTCGTGGCACCTACCGGCAGGCTTACCTGCCGTTTCGCAGCGATGTGTATACCGGGTTCCGGACCTGCGCTATTTGACGGTGCCGGCCCGGAACTCCCGGAACAGCTCAGCGGATTCGGCCGGTGCTTCCACCATGGGGGCGTGGCCAATGTCGTCCAGGATGACTTTACGTGCGTTGGGGATGGCATCAACGAATACATCGGCGTTGCGGTAGTCGATTACCCTGTCCAGCTTGCCCCAGACCACCAGTACCGGGGCTTCAATCCGGGTAATGGCGTTGCGGAAGTCTGGCTCAAAGCCAGTGTCGCGAATGGCGGCAAAGATAACCTCGTTCACTTCCCGGTTGGCGATGGCTTTTTCTTCCATCACATCAAAAATCGGCCAGGGTACGAACGGGCGCTTTTCCAGGGCGAAGTCCAGAAGCTTGTCAAAATCGCCTTTTTTCTTGGGGATTAGGGGGTTGTCACCTTCCAGTACCCGGTCCACCAGCTCACTCTCGTACTCGAAGATGCCGGCAGGGTCGAACAGTACGGCCGTTTTAATCTGTTGCGGGTGGGTGGCGGCATAGAGGGCAGTAATGGCGCCGCCCATGGAGTTACCCATCATGTGGAACTGCTCCACGTCCAGTTGTGCCAGCGCCTGGTTCAGGTAGCTGACCTGGTCTTCAAAGCGGTAGCCGATGTCCACGGGCTTGCTGCTGTCGCCATGGCCGGGCAGGTCGAAAGCATAAATGTTGAACTCGCCTTTGAATTCTTTCGCCAGCCGGGTCCAGTTATCCTTGTTGGCGCCGAAGCCGTGTATCAGAACCAGCGTGTCGCCCTCAACGCTGTCCTTGCTGCGCAGATAGGTGATGTCCAGCTCGCCAACGGTCAACTCTGCGGTCTCCAGCCCGGCACTGGAACGCTCCCAGCCAATGGCGCTGTCGTAGACACTTTGTTTTGAGCAGGCGCTGATTATCAGGGCGGTGGTCAGCAGCAGGACAAGGTTGAGTGCAGAGCGGGGCAAAGGGAACTCCTTTTCACGGTGTCAGTTGTTGTGACCTAACACTAACCCATAAAAAAGCCCGGTCAATGACCGGGCTGACAGCTTTACCTGGGCAGTGGCTGAAACTCAGCCTTGCTCGCGGGCAATGGCCCGGTAAGCAATGTCGTTACGGTAGAACCTACCGTTCCAGTTGACCTTCTTCGCCAACTGGTATGCCCGCTGCTGGGCTTCGGTCACGGTGTTGCCCAAGGCGGTAGCGCACAGCACCCGGCCACCGGCAGTCACCACGTTGTCACCATCCAGTTTGGTGCCGGCGTGGAAGACTTTCTCGCCTTCTGTTTCACCGTCCGGCAGGCCGGAGATCACATCACCCTTGCTGTAGTCAGCGGGATAACCACCGGCAGCGAGTACGATGCCCACAGAGGCGCGGTCGTCCCACTCGGAATCACACTGGTCCAGCTTGCCGTCCACGGCGGCCTGGCACAGTTCCACCAGGTCCGACTTCATGCGCAGCATGATCGGCTGGGTTTCCGGGTCACCGAAGCGGCAGTTGAACTCGATCACTTTCGGCGCACCGCTGGCATCGATCATCAGGCCGGCGTACAGGAAACCCTTGTACGGGTGGCCCTCAGCCGCCATGCCGTTGACGGTGGGGTAAATCACCTCATCCATGATGCGTTGGTGCACATCGGCCGTGACCACCGGCGCGGGGGAGTAGGCACCCATGCCGCCGGTGTTGGGGCCGGTGTCGCCGTCGCCCACCCGCTTGTGGTCCTGGGAGGTGGCCATGGCCAGTACGTTCTTGCCGTCGACCATTACGATGAAGGAGGCTTCTTCGCCGTCCAGGAATTCTTCCACCACCACGCGGCTGCCGGCATCACCAAAGGCGTTACCCGCGAGCATGTCGCGGATGGCGTCTTCGGCCTCTTGCAGGGTCATGGCGACGATTACGCCTTTACCGGCGGCCAGGCCATCGGCCTTGACCACAATGGGTGCGCCCTTTTCACGCACGTAGGCCAGGGCTTCGTCCAGATCGGTGAAGTTACCGTAGTCTGCAGTCGGGATCTTCTGGCGGGCCAGGAAGTCCTTGGTGAAGGCCTTGGAACCTTCCAGCTGAGCCGCGCCGGCGCTGGGGCCGAAGATGCGCAGTCCGCGGGCTTCAAACTTGTCCACCACGCCCGCCACCAGCGGTGCTTCCGGGCCGACGATGGTCAGGCCTACGTTGTTTTGCTCGGCGAAATTGGCCAGGCCGTCCAGGTCCATCACGTCCAGATCGACGTTTTCCAGGTTCGGCTCCCTGGCGGTACCGGCGTTACCCGGTGCGACAAACACTTTATCCGCTTGCGGAGACTGGGCCGCTTTCCATGCCAGGGCGTGTTCGCGCCCGCCACTGCCGATGATTAGAATGTTCATACTGTTCTCCTGTGTTCCGTATCAGTGACGGAAATGGCGCATGCCGGTGAAGACCATGGCGATGCCGTGCTCGTTGGCGGCGTCAATCACTTCCTGGTCGCGCATGGAGCCGCCTGGCTGGATAACGGCAGTGATGCCGGCCGCCGCAGCGGCGTCGATGCCATCCCGGAACGGGAAGAAAGCGTCAGAGGCCATCACCGAACCCTTCACTTCCAGGTTTTCATCCGCTGCCTTGATGCCAGCAATCCTGGCGCTGTAAACGCGGCTCATCTGCCCCGCGCCTACGCCGATGGTGCGGCCGGCCCTGGCGTACACGATGGCGTTGGATTTCACGTACTTGGCCACTTCCCAGGCGAACAGCAGGTCGTTCAGCTCTTCTTCGGTAGGCTGGCGCTCGGTGACCACTTTCACGTCTTCCATGGCCACCATGCCCAGGTCGCGGTCCTGCACCAGCAGGCCACCGGTCACACGTTTGTAGTCCATGGTCTGGGCGCGCTCGCCGTCGAACTCGCCGCAGGCCAGCAAGCGCACGTTTTTCTTGGCGGCGACAATTTCGACCGCTTCCGGCGCTACGCTCGGGGCGATGATCACTTCCACAAACTGACGATCGACAATGGCCTTGGCGGTGGTGGCATCCAGCTCCCGGTTAAAGGCGATGATGCCGCCAAAGGCGGACGTCGGGTCGGTGGCAAAGGCCAGTTCGTAGGCCTGCAGTATGTCGGCGCCGATGGCCACGCCGCAGGGGTTGGCGTGCTTGACGATGACACAGGCCGGGTCGGCAAAGGGTTTCACGCATTCCAGGGCGGCGTCGGTGTCGGCTACGTTGTTATAGCTCAGTTCCTTGCCCTGCAGCTGTTTGGCGGTGGCAACGCAGGCTTCCTTCGGGTTGCGCTCGGCGTAGAAAGCGGCGCGCTGGTGCGGGTTTTCACCGTAGCGCATGTCCTGGACCTTCACGAACTGGGCGTTGAAGGTGCGGGGGAAGTCGGCGTTGTCGTTATCCGGGGTGCGGCCGCCCAGGTAGTTGGCGATGGCACCGTCGTAACCTGCGGTGTGCTCGAAGGCTTTTACCGCCAGGTCGAAACGGGTGCTGTAGGTTAGCTGGCCGTCGTTGCCGTCGAGCTCTTTCAGGACCCGGTTGTAGTCGGAAGCGTTGACCACGATGGCCACATCGTTGTGGTTCTTGGCTGCCGCGCGGACCATGGTGGGGCCGCCGATGTCGATGTTCTCGATGGCAGTTGGCAGGTCGCAGTCCGGGTTGGCGACGGTGTCTTCAAACGGGTACAGGTTCACCACCACCATGTCGATGGGGCTGATTCCGTGTTCGCCCATGATGGCGTCATCGGTGCCGCGACGGCCCAGAATGCCACCGTGAATTTTCGGGTGCAGGGTTTTAACCCGGCCGTCCATCATTTCCGGAAAGCCGGTGTAGTCGGACACTTCGGTGACCGCTACGTTGTTTTCCTTGAGCAGGCGGAAAGTGCCGCCGGTGGACAGCAGCTCGATGCCACGTTCAGTCAGGGCACGGCCGAAATCGACGATGCCGGTTTTATCACTCACGCTGATCAGGGCGCGACGGACGGGGGTATTAGCCTGGTTTGCCATGGTTCGCTTTCTTCGCTGTTCAGATTAGCTGGGGTAGCCTGAATAAAAAGCAAAGGCCTCGCGAACGCATCCGGGAGGCCCTTGTGGGGTCTGGTCAGATTATAGCAGACCGTACTGCTTGAGTTTTTTGCGCAGGGTGCCGCGGTTCAGGCCGAGCATGGTGGATGCCTTGGTCTGGTTGTTGCGGGTGTATTTCATTACCTGCTCCAGCAGGGGCGCTTCCACTTCTGACAGCACCAGCTGGTATACGTCAGAAACCGGTGCGCCTTCCAGCTGCGTGAAGTAGTTCTTCAGGGCCACTTCCACGCTGTCACGCAAGGTGACGCTGTTGCCGCTATTGTTCATTGTGTGTAACTGATGGACATCATCGTTGGCCGGGGTGCCCAGGTTGTCGTTTGCCAAAGTCTCAGCGGTCATGCTGCGAATACCTCTCCATTTCGTAAGCCTGCAAAGTACTGTTCGATGCTGTCTTTCTGCTCCAGTGCATCTTCGATGCCGTTGAAGCGTGTACGGAACTGTTTGCTTTCATCATGGGACTGCAGATACCAGCCCACGTGTTTTCTGGCGATACGCACGCCCATTTTCTCACCGTAGAAGCTGTGCAGCTCGACCAGGTGTTCCGCAAGTATCTGTTCCACCTCGTCCAGAGGTGGTCCGGCAAGGTGAGTACCGGTTTCCAGATAGTGCAGAATCTCCCGGAAGATCCAGGGCCGCCCCTGGGCACCACGGCCGATCAGCAGGCCGTCTGCACCGGTGTGCATCAGCACATGCCGGGCTTGCTCCGGTGTTGTTATGTCGCCGTTGGCGAATACCGGGATACCAACGCTGGCTTTGACCTCAGCGATGGTGTCGTACTCGGCTTCGCCGTTATATTTATCAGCCCGGGTGCGGCCATGAACCGCTAGCGCCTGAATGCCCGCGTCTTCTGCCATGCGCGCTATAACCGGGGCGTTACGGTTGTCCCGATCCCAGCCGGTCCGCATTTTCAGGGTGACCGGGATGTCCACCGCCGCTACCACGGCTTCAAGGATTTCCCGTACCAGCTTTTCGTCTTTCATCAGGGCAGAGCCGGCGGCCTTGTTGCAGACCTTCTTGGCCGGGCAGCCCATGTTGATGTCGATAATCTGGGCGCCAAACGCGGCATTCTGCCGGGCGGCATCGGCCAGCATGTCCGGGTCGCCGCCGGCAATCTGTACCGAGCGCGGTTCCGGCTCGCCCTGATGGTTCAGGCGGGTGCGTGATTTGCGCGTATGCCAGAGCTTGCTGTCTGCTATGACCATTTCCGACACCGCCAGACCAGCCCCCATGCGGCGGCACAGCTGCCGGAACGGGCGATCTGTTACACCGGCCATGGGTGCAACAATAAGCGGGTTGGGCAAAGTGTACGGCCCGATTTTTGCCG
>CAYUNQ010000159.1:0-538 GCA_964446185.1 uncultured Marinobacter sp.
AGCTGCATAAAGGTTGGCGCGATGCTCGGTGGTGCGGAAACCAGCCCCTCGTACTCCACCATGCCCAGCATCATGGCAGCGGCGGTTATGGCGATAATGCCGATCATCACAGAACCGGTAATCTGGCGGAAGGAGAGCGCACAGATCAGCACAAAGCCGGCAAAGAACAGCAGGGCCTCGGGTACCTTCACATCACCCAGGCTGACCAGGGTAGCGGGATGATCTACCACAATGCCGGCATTCTTCAGGGCAATCAGGGCCAGGAAGAAACCGATACCTGCGGAAATGCCGAATCGCAGTGAAAGGGGGATGGAATTGATGATCCACTCCCGCACCTTGAAAATGCTCAGCAGGAAGAACAGCAAGCCGGACAGGAACACTGCCCCCAGCGCCACCTGCCAGCTGTAGCCCATGCTGCCAACCACCGTGAACGAGAAGAACGCGTTCAGGCCCATGCCCGGGGCAAGCGCGATGGGGTAGTTGGCCCACAGGCCCATGATCAGGGTGCCGATGACCGCCGCCAGGCAGGTCGCCACGA
>CAYUNQ010000159.1:548-5601 GCA_964446185.1 uncultured Marinobacter sp.
ATCCATGCCGGTGGAAGAAAGTAGGCTGGGGTTGACCACAATAATGTAAGCCATGGTCAGGAAGGTGGTAATGCCCGCTACCACTTCTTTACGAACAGTAGTGCCGTGGGCCTGGAGTTGGAACAGTCGTTCAAGCATGACGGGGGTCTGCCTCTCAGGATGCCTGGGTTGGAGTTTAAAAGTCTGTTGACGTGCGGAAATCGAGAACTGGGTGAAAAAACGGCAATCTTACCGGCTCAGAGGCCTGAGGCCAAGGGATGATTGACGGCTCAGCCTATGCTGTTGGCACCCGGAATAGCGAAAATCGCCAGAGTCAGGGCAGGTTGCTCTTCATGCCTGATCTTGGAGCGGGCGACAATCATGCCAGCCGGTTCTCAAGGTAAATCCTTCCCGGCAATCTGACCGGGGTTATTAATGGTATTTATAAAGTTGGATAAACTACCTTTATTTGCTTCATGTGTTAACTCTGTTTAGCTTGACCTCCCTCAATAACAATCAATCAACACAGGCGACGCCCGTGCCCACCTGTGTGGCAAGGAGAGAACATGAAAGCCATTCTGTGCAAAGAGTACGGCCCTGCCGAAACACTGGTTATCGAAGACGTGCCCAGCCCGAAAATGGGCGACCGGGGTGTGAAAATCCGCGTAAAAGCCGCCGGCTTGAACTTTCCCGACACCCTGATTATCCAGGGCAAATACCAGCTGCAACCACCCATGCCGTTCTCCCCGGGCGGTGAGCTGGCCGGCGAAGTGATTGAAGTGGGCGACAAGGTCACCCGTTTCAAGCCCGGCGACCGGGTAGCGGCCCTGACCGGCTTCGGCGCCTTCGCCGAGGAAGTCGTCGCTCCGGAATCCAACCTGCTGCCGGTGCCGGACAACATGCCGGATGAAAAAGCCGCCGGCTTTATGATGGTGTACGGCACTTCCTACTACGCACTGAAACAGCGCGCTAGCCTCCAGCCCGGCGAAACCCTTCTGGTGCTCGGCGCCAGCGGCGGCGTTGGCCTGGCTGCAGTAGAACTGGGCAAGGCGATGGGCGCGAAAGTGATTGCCGCCGCCAGCAGCTCCGAGAAACTCCGCATCGCCAAGGATGCCGGTGCCGACGAGCTGATCAACTACACAGACGAACCCCTGAAAGAAGCGGTGAAGAAGCTCACAAAGGGCAAAGGTGTGGACGTGATCTACGACCCGGTCGGCGGCGACTTCACCGAACAGGCCCTGCGCACCATGGCCTGGAACGGCCGCCACCTGATCATCGGCTTCGCCGCCGGCGATATCCCGAAAGTGCCGGCCAACCTGACGTTGTTGAAGGGCTGCTCGGTGGTCGGCGTATTTTGGGGCGCCTTCACCCGCAACGAGCCGGAGGTGAGCGCCCGGAACATGATGGAGCTGCTGCAGATGTACTCGGAGGGCAAGATCGACCCGAAGGTCAGCGAGGTGTTCGAATTCGAGCAATTCGCAGAAGCCCTGGGCGCCCTGACGGGGCGCCGGGCTACCGGCAAAGTCGTGCTTCGCGTCGGTTCATAAGTCTGCTAAGGGTTAAAACCGAACCCCGCCAGAGTCGATGTCAGCCACCAGCTCAGGCGTCAGGCGGGTATAACCAGATGTGCCGGGTAGCCAGGCATAGACTTCCTCATGGGGCCGGTCGAGGGAATAGCCGAGCTTCTGGATATCCACCTTCCGGTACTTGAACGTCCCCGTCTTCTCGATGGCGTGGGTTACCCGCACAAACACCGGAACGGCATAGGCAGGCAGGTTGTTGCTGAGATAGTCGAACAGCTTGTCTACATCGAGGTCAGCCTCCGGATTCTGGGGTACCAGGGTTACCATGCCGGCTTTGCCGTTGGTGTCCGGGATCTCCACGCCGTACACGATGGCCTCCTGCACCATGCCGGAGCCGTCGATGATGTTTTCAACCTCGGTGGTGGAGACGTTCTCGCCCTTCCAGCGGAAGGTGTCGCCCATGCGGTCGACGAACTGCAGGTGGCGGCAGCCGATTTCTTTCAGTACGTCGCCGGTATTGAACCAGGCGTCGCCGTTTTTGAAGGCGTCCCGCAAGATGGATTTTTCGGTGGCTTCTTTCTGGGTATAACCCTCAAAGGCCCACTTCTTGGTGATTTCGCCAATCAGTAAGCCCGGTTCGCCTTTTTCCACTTCCTCCAGCCGGCCTTTGTCAGATCGGATTGGGTCGCGGGTGCCTTCGTGGTACTTCACCAGTTTGTAGGGTGCGGTGGAGAAGCCCACGGTATTGTCCATGTTGAAGAAATTGCTGAAGCCGATGTTGCCCTCGGAGGAGGCATACAGCTCTGCCACGGTTTCAATGCCGAAGCGTTCCTTGAACTCCTTCCAGATGGAGGGGCGCAGGCCGTTGCCGATCATCTTGGTCAGGCTGTGGTTGCGGTCCTGGTCGCTGGGGGGCTGGTTCAGCAGGTAGCGGCAGAGTTCGCCCACGTAGCCGAAGGTGGTGGCGTTGTATTTCCGGATATCGTCCCAGAAGGCGCTGGCCGAAAATTTCCGACGCAGGGCGATGGCGGAGCCGCCGGCCAGTACCGAGCCCCAGCACACCAGTAGCGCAGTGCCGTGGTACAGGGGCAGGGTGCAATAGAGAACGTCTTCCGGTTCCATGGCCAGCGACAGCATGCCGAAGCCGCCGTAGGCACGGATGAATTTACGGTGTGATCCCGGGGCTGCCTTGGGCAGGCCGGTGGTGCCGGAGGTGTACAGGTACACCACGGTGTCGCCCATCACCACCGGGTTGCTCAGGGTTGGCCGGGCCGAGGGGCAACGGCTGGCTTCCTGTGCCAGGTTGACATAGCCCTCTGGCGCGTCGCCGTAGATGTTCAGGGTGTTGGTGTCGGCCAGGAACAGGAACGGGTTGCTGTGTTTTAGCTGGATGTCCTCGCGAATGCCTTCGGCGTGGTCCAGCAGTTCTTCACCGACCACCAGCAGTTTCGGTTCAATCAGGTTGATGCTGTGAGTCAGCACCTTGCCTTTCTGCGAGGTATTGAGCATGGCGCAGGCCACGCCTACTTTGCCGGCGCCGGCCACTACGGCCAGAAGCTCCGGCCGGTTGTCGAGCAGTACGGCAATGGCATCGCCTTTTACCAGGCCCTGATCTTTCAGGTAGTGGGCGATTCGATTGCTCCAGGCATCGAATTCCTGCCAGGTAATGATTCGATCATCGCACAGGATGGCTGGCCGGTTCGGGTATTTGCTGGCATTGCGCTCCACCAGCTTGCCCAAGGTCAATTCTTTTTTGTCGTCTTTAACGGCGTAGTAATAAAGCCCCTTGGCGATAAAAGGGAACCGGCGCAGCACGGCGGGCAGGCTGCGCATCAGGTCTCCGGCGGTTACTATGTTTTGGCTCATGGTGCGTCCGTTCCGTTGTGCACAGGGCAGGGGTGCTGCCCTGCCTCTGTTATTGTGTTTGTTCTGAGGTTTCTGTGGCGGCCAGTTCAACCAGTAACTGGCTGCGCCGTACCTGGTCGCCGCTGCTGGTGTGCACTGCAGCAACGGTGCCATCCCTGTCGGCTTTCACCGGATGTTCCATTTTCATGGCTTCCAGAATCACCAGCGCCTGGCCTTGTTTTACGGTGTCGCCGGCGGCAACCAGTACATCGATAATGGCCCCGTCCATACTGGCCTGGATGCGGCCGCTGCCGGCGCCCTGGGCTCCTGTGGCCGGCTGGTGGGTGATGTCGGTGACCGACCACGACCGGCCGAGTGCCTGCAAATATAGGGAATCACCGGCCCGGGCGTATTGGCACCGCTGACGAATGCCGTTGTCGATAATGCATAGCTGGCCTTGTGTGTGGCTCTGGATCAGCAGTTCGTAGTGGTCGTCGCCATGGGAAACCAGCAGTTTGTGGCCACTGTGGCGCACCAGCAGTTCGACGGATTCTTCCTGTATTTCCAGCTTCATCGGAATGACGGTAGCCGGTGCGTTGCTCCAGCCTTCCTGGCCGGTGCCGCTCAGGCTGAGAACGCAGGCGCTGAGGGCCAGTTCGCGGATGCTCAATGCTTGCGGTGCCAGGGATGGGTCATCTTTGAACGCCTGCTGCAGGAACGCCGTGGTGGCTTCACCGGCACCGAAGGTGTCATCGGCGATGATGCGGCTGAGGAAATGGCGGTTGGTGGTTACGCCGAACACCGTGGTGTCTTCCAGGGCCCGGATCAGCCGGCGGCGTGCTTCGTCCCGGTTCTGGCCCCAGGCGATGACTTTTGCCAGCATGGGATCGTAGTGGGGGCTGACCACATCGCCCGAGCGCACGCCGGTGTCGAACCGCAGGCCTTCGCCTTCGGCCGGGATGAATTCGTGCAGGGTACCGGTGTGCGGGGTAAAGCCGTTGGCCGGGTCTTCAGCGTACAGGCGCACTTCGATCGCGTGGCCATTGAGTTCGATCTCATCCTGGGCCAGCGGAAGTGGCCGGCCTTCGGCGACCATCAGCTGCCAGGCCACCAGGTCCTGACCGGTGATCAGTTCGGTGACCGGGTGTTCCACCTGCAGGCGGGTGTTCATTTCCAGGAAGTAGAAGTTGCGGTCTTTGTCGACCAGGAATTCCACCGTGCCGGCGCCTTCGTAGCCGCAGGCCAGGGCGGCTTTGACGGCCGCTTCGCCCATGGCTTTGCGCAACTCAGGGGTAACAAAGGGTGAGGGCGCTTCTTCGACCACTTTCTGGTGCCGGCGCTGTACGGAGCAGTCCCGCTCGCCCAGATACACGGCATTGCCGTGACGGTCGGCGAAGACCTGTATTTCCACGTGCCGGGGTTCGATAACGGCTTTTTCGATAATCAGCTCGTCATCGCCGAAGGCCTGTTTGGCTTCGGAGCGGGCCCGTTTGATGTTGTCGGCCAGCTCGCTTTCACTCTCGACCAGGCGCATGCCCCGGCCGCCACCGCCGGCGGAGGCTTTGAGCATGAGCGGGTAGCCGATGTCCTTGGCGGCGGTGATGAGCTCTTCGTCACCAGCGTTATTGCCCTCGTAGCCGGGCACTACGGGCACGCCGGCTTCCTGCATGGCGATTTTGGAGCGGCGTTTGCTGCCCATGAGTTCG
>CAYUNQ010000160.1:0-5591 GCA_964446185.1 uncultured Marinobacter sp.
TTCCGGCAAACGGAACATACGGGGTTGAGGATTACCCGGCTGGGCCAGGGGCGTAACCGTGCCCACTTCCATAGAACCGAAGCCCAACGCACCCAGAGCATCCAGATGGTCGGCATTCTTGTCGAGCCCTGCAGCCAGCCCGACCGGGTTGGGAAATTCCAGGCCCATGACATTGACCGGGCAAGGTGCCGGATGCTTTGAAAAGACATTCAATATGCCAAGTTTATGAGCAACATCCAGGCTATTGAGGGTCACATTGTGAGCGGTTTCCGGGGGCAGCCGGAACAGCAGGTTTCGAACGACGCCGTACATCAGAAAACTCCTTGCCGAGGGTCGCCGGAGTATACCGGAAGTTTTCCACACCATCCTCATGAACCGACAAATGTATCCTTAAGCCCCATGTTCAAAGGGCTGCCGCGGCTTTTCCACGGAATCTGTGGATAACCCTGTTGAAAACGTCGGGGCAAACGTTCCTACCCCTTGATAACTGCGTCAGCCTACAGATTGATCATTTTTTGATCAGTCTTTTTGTCGTTATTTTTCAATAGCTTACATCAAAGAAAATAAGATTTGACGAAGCTCAGAGCAAAATGCTAACGGGTAACCGATTTGTCATCATGTGCATAAATCGATCCCTCTTTCTTGATTAATCCCGCCCTGTCAAGCGCTTGTTCACGCTATACTGGCCACTGTCAGAACCTCCCGGAGCCACGGATAATGGATCAGCCTTCCCCAACGCATCACCGCCCGCAGCCCGATCTGAAGAAAGAAAAACATGCCGCCACCCGGGTTACCCTGATCGGCATGTTTCTCGACGCGTTTCTCGGCGTCATAAAGGTCATTGGCGGTACACTTTTCCACTCCCAGGCCCTGGTGGTCGACGGCATCCATTCATTCACTGATGTGGTCTCTGACTGGGTGGTACTGGCGGTCATGCGACTATCCCGGAAAGGCCCGGATGCCGACCACCCCTATGGCCACCAGCGCATCGAAACGCTGGGTACCCTGCTTCTGGGCAGTATTCTGATTGCCGTAGGTGCAGCGCTAGCCTGGGAGAACATTCTGCGGCTGTTGTCCGGCGAAGACCTGGCAGTTCCTGGCTGGCCGGTACTAGTCGCGGCGGCTATTTCCGTTGGTAGCAAGGAGTGGATTTACCGCTACACCCGGCACGTTGGTATCCGCATCCGTTCTGACCTGCTGATTGCCAATGCCTGGCACAGCCGCACCGATGCGTTCTCATCTGTTGTGGTCCTGGTATCTACCATCGGCGCAATGCTTGGATTTGTGTGGCTGGACGTCGTCGCCGCGGTAGTGATTGCCGGCATCATTATCCATATTGGCTGGAAGTTCACCTGGGACAGCGTGAAGGAACTGGTAGATACGGGCCTATCTGAAGAAGACACTCGCATGCTTAAGGTCATTGCGTTGGAAACCGATGGTGTGCGCAACGTTCACGAACTGCGCAGCCGCCGAATGGGCCACGATATCCTGCTGGACGTTCACCTTGTGGTCAGGCCGGAGATCAGCGTTTCGGAAGGCCACCAGATCGGCATGAAGGTGGTTGCCGGAATGCGGGAGGCCCTTGGCAACATCCTCGATATCAATTTCCACATTGATGCCGAGAACGACGAGAAGCACCCCCACCCCACGGAGCCGGACCTGCCCTCACGGGCGCAGGTGCGGGAATACCTGCAGAATGCCTTGGGCGAGTTACCGCCGCATAGTAAGCTCCGCCTCCATTACCTGAAAAACCGGGTGCACCTGGAACTGTTCCTGGACGAGGATCACCCCGCCCCGAAACTAAACAACGAAACAGTCCGTCAGGTTCTTGCGGATTACCCCTGGTTTGGCAGCGTCCGGGTCTGGGTGGCGGCCACCTGACCCGGCGGCCTTGCTTAACCGGGATCAGCGGCGGCGGTTTTCCTCCATGCGGGACAGAAACTCCTGCATGATCAGGGTATACAATTCACCGCCCAGGAACTTGTCCTCAACGCCGGAATCGATGCTCGGGTTGTCGTTCACTTCAATCACTGCAACCCGGTTGCCCGCCTGCTTGATGTCGACACCGTACAGGCCGTTACCGATCAGGCGGGTCGAATTGAGCGCCGCCTGAATCACGTTGCGCGGCACCTCGTAGGTGGGCATGGTCTCAAAGCCGCCACTCTCCACCGATGCACCACCATGCTGGTAAATCTGCCAGTGGCCTTTCACCATCATGTACTTACAGGCATAGATGGCCCGGCCGCCAAGCACACCGATGCGCCAGTCGTAGTCGGTATAGAAATACTCCTGGGCCAGCACCAGCGCCGATTGTTTGAACAACTCTTTCAGCCCCGCCCGCAACTCCTTCTCATCCCGGGCCTTGGCAACACCCCTCGAGAAGGCACCGTCCGGTATCTTGATCACCACCGGAAAGCCCAGCTCCTGAACGACCTGCTCAACGGCGCTTTTCTGGTCTTTCGACAGGATCAGGGTTTTTGGCGTGGGCACCTTGTTGTTCTTCAACAGGTCTGCCAGGAACACCTTGTTGGTGCAGCGGAGTATGGAAACCGGATCATCAATCACCACCATGCCCTCGGCTTCTGCCTTGCGGGCAAACCGGTAGGTGTGGTGGTCAATGGCCGTGGTTTCACGAATGAACAGGCCGTCATATTCCGGCAGCCGCATATAGTCCCGGCGCGTGATGCGCTCCACATTGATGCCCAGCTTGCGCCCTGCCTTCTCGAAACGTTTCAGGGCAACCTCATCACTCGGCGGCATCTCCTCATCCGGGTTCACCAGCATGGCCAGGTCAAACCGGTAACGCCGGCGGGTGCGGGGTTTGCGCCAGACCATGCTGCTGAAGCGATCCAGTGCGGCAGCAAAGACGTCCTGCTCATGTTCGCCCAGATCAGACGGAGACGCCGGCTTCATGGATTCGATCTGCCACTGCTTCCGGTGCCGGAACACCACTTCCAGAATCGGACAGGGAAAACGTTCGAACAATGCCCGGGCAACCGGCTTCAAATCCGGATGCTCCGCCTGGCCGAAATAGGTTCGGATCCGAACCTCGTGGGTCGCTTCCCGGACATCGGTCGAAGGATCAATTTCCCGGGCCTCTTTCTCCAGCCACTGAATAACACTGCTGTCGAGTTCCTCGAGCTCCAGGGAAAACAGGCCCTTGCGGCTGAGGTCATTCAGCGTCATAACCGACGGCACCACATGATGGCCGCGGGCTTCGGCCAGTAAGGAGCAGTAGTATCCCCGGCTCAGGTACTTGCCACTCTGGCACAGGTTGATCACCCGAACCCGGCTGTTAGCCGGCGCGGTGAACTGCAAGTACTGGTCAAAAGTGAGCACATCTTCGCTGGGGTAGTACGGCGCCCAGTCTTTGGCACGGTCCACAACAATCAACAAGCGGGACATCAGCGGCATTCCTCCCTGAAGGTTCAGCCGGGGTTATTTTGCGCAACAATACGCTGGCACACACACCTGCACAATCGGCTTTCGATGCGTGCTTTTACGCATCCCGGCCGGCTATCGGAACACGGTGCTCTCTACCATAATAGCTGCAGGAACGGCGCCCGCCATTTCAGCCTGATACACCCGGGAATCCCAGAAACATGACCGATGTAACTCTCCGACAAGCCGTCGCTAAAGACCTTGATGCATTGGTTCAACTGGAACAGCGGTGCTTTTCTGAAGACCGCATATCACGCCGCAGCTTCAAGCGCTTTCTGGAACAGCCCAGAGATCGGTTGATAGTCGCCCAGCAGGCCTCTGAACTGGTGGGCTACTGCCTGGTTCTGATGAACGCCGCCACCCGCCTGGCCCGCATCTATTCCATTGCAGTATCACCCTCGGCTCGTGGCCGGGGTGTGGGCGAGAAGCTGGTTCGTGAGGCAGAGAAAGAAGCGGTAGAAGCAGACCGGATTCTGATGCGCCTCGAAGTTCGGGAAGACAACACCGGCGCCATCAATCTTTACAAGCGGCTGGGCTATCGCCAGTTCGGCACCTATCGGGATTACTACGAAGACCACGGCAACGCCCTGCGGTTCGAACGGCGCATTCTGTACTACGAACCGTCCCGGGAATTCCTGCCGGTGCCCTACTACCCCCAGACGACGGAGTTTACCTGCGGGCCGTCGGCACTGATCATGGCCATGGCCGCCCTGGATGAGCAGCAGCCCGTCAGCACGCTGGAAGAGCTGAAAATCTGGCGCGAAGCCACCACCATTTTCATGCTCGCCGGCCACGGCGGTTGCGGCCCCCACGGCCTGGCGTTGTCTGCCTGGCACCGGGGCTTCGAGGCCAGCGCGTGGATCAGCCAGGAAGGCGCCCTGTTCAAGGACACCGTGCGCAACGAGGACAAGAAACGGGTACTGGAACTGGTGCACGAAGGCTTCCTGCACGACATAGGCCAGACCGATATCCAGCTGCACCACGACCCGCTGACGCTCGATGCCATGGAAGCTGCCCTGCACCAGGGCCGCATTCCGGTGATCCTGATCAGTACCTGGCAACTCAACCGCAGCCGGGTCCCCCATTGGGTGACGGTGTGCGCCATCGACGAGGACTTCGTGTACCTGCACGACCCGGAAATCGATACTGAAGAAGGCGAAACCGTGGCTGACAAGCAATACCTGCCCATCGACAAGCGGGTATTCGGCAAGATATCCCGCTACGGCCGCAACCAGCCTTTGCAGGCAGCGGTGATCGTCGGGCCGAAACGGCCCTGATCAACCAGTACGAATAGCCGCTTCCTTCAGTTCGGAAATCTGGTCCCGCAGACGGGCGGCCGTTTCAAAGTCCAGGTCTGCGGCGGCCTTGTACATATCATCTTCAAGGCGCGCGATTTCCTTGAGCAGGTCTTCCGGTGAGCGTTTGCCCGCCTTCACCAGGTAACTTTCTGCTTCTTCCGCCGCCTTCTGGCCCGGGCGCTCCGCCTTGCGCCGGCCACGACCACCACCGGTGGCGCCTTCCATCACATCGGCAATCTTCTTGTTCAGCCCCTTGGGGGTAATGCCGTGTTCTTCGTTATGAGCCAACTGTTTCGCGCGACGACGTTCAGTTTCATCAATGGCCCGCTGCATGGAACCGGTTATCCGGTCGCCGTACAGAATCGCCTTGCCGTTCAGGTTACGGGCTGCCCGACCAATGGTCTGAATAAGGGAACGCTCGCTGCGCAGGAAGCCTTCTTTGTCTGCATCCAGAATGGTTACCAGTGACACCTCCGGCATATCCAGGCCTTCCCGCAACAGGTTGATGCCCACCAGTACATCAAACTCGCCCCGGCGCAGGTCACGGATGATCTCCACCCGCTCCACGGTATCGATGTCCGAGTGCAGGTACCGGACCTTGATGTCGTGTTCCATCAGGAAGTCGGTCAGGTCTTCCGCCATGCGCTTGGTCAGGGTGGTCACCAGTACCCGCTCCTGCACCGCCACCCGCTTGTGAATCTCCGACAGCAAATCGTCCACCTGTGTAGACGCCGGGCGCACCTCGATTTCCGGGTCCAGCAGGCCGGTAGGCCGCACCACCTGCTCCACCACCTGGCCGGCGTGTTCCGCCTCGTAGTTGCCGGGGGTGGCAGACACAAAGATCATCTGCGG
>CAYUNQ010000161.1:0-5572 GCA_964446185.1 uncultured Marinobacter sp.
GCAGGCCTGCCGGGCCCTGGATATCGGCTGTGCCGTGGGCCGGACCACGCTGGAGCTGGCCCGGCACTTTGACCATGTAGACGGCGTGGATTTTTCCCAGACCTTTATCAACAAGTGCCGGGAAGTGGTGCGGGACGGTACCGCGCGCTATGCAAGGCCGGAAGAGGGTGAGCTGGTGAGTTATCAGGAGCGCTCACTAGCGGCCCTTGGCCTGACCGAAGCGGCGCACCGGGTGGCGTTCCATCAGGGTGACGCCTGCGCTCTGGGTGAAGATTACCGGGACTACGACCTGGTGCTGGCGGGCAACCTGATTGACCGCCTGTACAAGCCTGCATTGTTCCTTGAAACCATCCACGAACGGATCAACGACCTGGGCCTGCTGGTGATTGCCTCGCCCTATACCTGGCTGGAGGAGTACACCCCGAGGCAGGAATGGCTGGGCGGTTTCCTGAAAGACGGCCAGCCCTACAGCACGCTGGATGGCCTGAAGGACACCCTGGCGCCCCATTTCCGGCTGCTGGCAGAGCCCCGCAGCCTGCCGTTTGTGATCCGGGAGACCCGTAACAAGTTTCAGCACAGCTTCTCGGAACTGACCGTCTGGGAAAAATTGCCGGCTTAACCGATATTGTCACGAAAGGGTCACATGGGGCGGTTATTCTGAGGGCTCATCAGGACAATGCATTGTGTTGGTGCATCGTGTGATTACTTCAACCGGGGTTCTTCCCCGGTTTTTTTATGCCTGTTGTTTTGTTGTCCCGGCCCCTCATCCGTGAGGGCGCATGGGGGGGTTATTTAACCCCGAAGCCCCGCTTGTTCAGGAAATCCTTCATATGCGGCCGGAGCTTGCTGGTAAACAGCGGCTTCAGCTGCTCGGACCAGTTGGTGTCCTTGTTGCCTCCGGTGCGGGCCTGATAATACTTGTGCATGGTGTCGTCGAAGCGGGCCACCAATGCTTCGTCTTCGGCGTCGTTGTACTCGTCTTCCTTAAGGATGGCGGCCAGTGGCAGTCTTGGTTTCACTTCCGGGTTCTGGTCCGGATAGCCCAGGCACAGGCCGAACACGGGGTACACATGCTCCGGCAGGTTGAGCAGGTCACTCACGTCCTGCGGGTTGTTGCGAATGCCGCCGATGTAGCAGATGCCCAACCCTTCGGATTCCGCGGCGACTACCACATTCTGGGCAATCAGGGCGGCGTCTACGCTGGCTACCAGCAGCTGCTCGGTCATGCCCCGAATCACCTCGGCACCGGCCTTTTCGGCGGATTCCGTCGCGCGCTTCATATCGGCACAGAACACCAGGAAATCCGAACAGGTTTCTATGTAGGCCTGGCCGCCGGCCAGTTCAGCCAGCTTCTTCCGCTTTTCCGTATTGACCACGTGAATAATGGTATAGGCCTGCACGTGGTTGGAGGTGGCGGCACACTGGCCGGCCCGGATCAGCTCTTCAAAGAGCTCCCGGGGAATCTGCTGGTCCTTGAACTTACGGATGGAACGGTGGGATTTCAGGAGTTCAATGGTCGGATTCATAGCCCCTCATCTGAGTCAGGAAAAAGCAGACGATAGCTTGCGTAGCAGCGTGGGCGCAACCGGACGAAGGTGGGTAGTTGCCGCAGCCGACGGGTCAGGGTGAATAAAAAAGGCGCGCCGGGTGGCGCGCCTTGGCAGGGGAAAGGAATCTGCTAATTACGGAATCATGTCCACCGGCCTGGGTGTGTCGGCCGTGCTCGGCGGCAGCACCGGGTAAGTGACTTCCGGGATGTTGCCGGTCAGGGTTTTGAGGAACGCCACAATGGATTCTACTTCGCCGTCCTTCAGTTCGGTGCCCAGCTGGGCAGTGCCCATCACCGCTACCGCCTCTTCCAGGCTCCAGACGGCGCCAGAGTGGAAATACGGCGCGGTCAGCTCGATGTTGCGAAGCGGAGATGCACGGAAGACGTATTCGTCCGATGCGGTCTCGGTTACAGAGAAACGGCCCTTGTCGCCTACCGGCAGGATTTCAGCACCCGGCTTGGCAACCAGGCCGAACGGAAAGTAGGCCTGGCCACCGACGTTTACGCCACTGTGACAGGCTGTGCAGCCGCGATCCATGAACAGTGCCAGACCTTCTTTTTCCTTGTCGTTCAGCGCATTGGCGTTGCCACGCAGATACTGGTCGAACCGGGCTTCTGGCGTGATCAGGGTGGCCTCGTAGGCTTCGATGGCGACGGCCATGTTGTCGAAGGTGACCGGGTTGTCCTGACCCGGGAAAGCATTTTCAAAACGCTCTACGTATTCCGGCATGCTTTTGAGCGTGGCCACTACGCGATCCGGCGTGCTACTCATCTCGACCCCCGCCTGTACCGGCCCTTTGGCCTGCTCGGCCAGGTCGGCGGCACGGCCATCCCAGAACTGGGCGGCGTTGAACACCGCGTTGAACACGGTCGGCGAGTTTCGGGGGCCCTTCTGCCAGCCGTGGCCGATTGAGGTGGGCAATTCATCATCGCCACCCAGACCCACGTTGTGGCAGGTGTTACAGCTGATCAGGTGGCTGGAAGACAGGCGCGGTTCGAAGAACAGCATTTTACCCAGCTCAACCTTGGAGGGTGTCAGCTCGTTACCGTCGATAACCGGGGGATACTTCGGGATTGGCTCGAACATGCTGTTGGCACGATCCATCAGGTCGTCGGCCATTGCGGAGCCGGCCATCATACCAAGGCTTATGGCCAGGGCTTTTACCAGGGGGCGTTTGATCATCGTTCTCTCCTTATGAGACAAGTTGGTCTCTCTGAACTAAATCTAGCAAACCACCCGGTAACTGCACGAACTATTGGTAACAGTCGGCAGTTAAATTGACGGTCGTCAATTTATATTTTTTGTCATGACAACCCAGCTTCGGGTGCGACATTTTGCCGCGAGTTTGGCGTGCCTGTTGGCTGTCCAAGTCATGGTTATATCGTTAATCTCGTGGTGAAACTTGGAAAGCCTCAGGAGAGTGTGATGAAGAAGTTCATGTTAACGGCGTTACTGGCTTTCGGTATGGTGGCCGGAGCCCAGGCAGAGGAGGCATTGTCACTGACGCCGGAAGACACCTATAAAATGGTTCAGGAACAGGGCGATGACATGCTGTTCATCGACGTTCGGGATCCGGTGGAGATCATGTTCATCGGCTTTACCGATGCGGTGGACCAGAATATTCCGTTCCAACTGGTAGACCGCACCCGCTTCAACGACGAGAAGCAGGTGTTTGCCATGGACCTGAACGAGAACTTCGTGGCTGAGGTGGATGCCGCGCTGGAAGCCAAGGGCCTGGATCGTGACTCGCTGATCGTGACCATGTGCCGCTCCGGCTCCGCCCGTGGCAAGCCCAGCGCCGACTACCTGCTGGAGCAGGGCTTTACCAATGTAAAGTACGTGGAAAACGGCTTCCAGGGCAGTACTGCTAAGGAAGGTGAGAAGAAAGGCATGCGTGTGGTGAATGGCTGGCAGAATTCCGGCCTGCCGTGGGCATCCAAGGCGAATCCTGAAAAGATCTACCGTCCGTGATTGTTCGGGTGCCTGCCGTGGCAGGCACCCCATCTTGCCTTATTCCTCGACACAGATTTCCCGCCGGCTTATGGCAACAGCGGTCCGTGCCAACAGGCCGATAATCAGCACCACCAGCACAACCAGTAAAGCCGCGCCCAGCCATTTAAAGAATGGACTGCCCAGTAGCTGATACATGCCCAGTGTGGCAATGGTGATGGCGGCCATCGGGAATGAGTAAGCCCACCAGGACAGGGCAAACGGCAGCTTGAGGAACCTTGGCGCCTGGGTAAACAGCATTAACGTCAGGAACAGGGCGCTGTAGTAAAGGATGCGGCCAAAGGCATCCAGCTCACCGGTTAACTGCATCCAGGACAGAAAGCCCACGGCTGGCGGAGCAATCAGGATGAACAGAGTCGGCAGCAGCTTGCCCGGCAGCGGGTTATGGAAAAACATCCGGTTGAAGATGATAGCCAGCAAGACCAGCCAGAACACCAGGCCAATGCTGAAGAAGAACCAGGACAGTTCGGTAAAACCATGCTGAACACCGGCGATGGGCACCAGAATGTTGCCCACAATGGGAATGAACCAGGCCGGGTTCATGTGATTGATCTCGAAGTGCGTGTGGTGAATCCAGGTAGCCAGCACGTACAGGGTGAAAACCAGGTGCAAGGCGACGCCCAGTGTCCAGACAGCCAGTGAAAGGGTTTTGCTGTGGGGCAGCAGGGCAATACTGACCAGGATCAGCCCGATGGACATGGTGGGGGCAAAGTTCAGCTTAACCGGGTGATTGAATTCGCCTTTCACCTGCTGCGGGTAGCGAACTGCCTTGAGCAGGTAGAGTCCGGCCAGGGCAAGGAATACGGTAATGGTGAACACCAGGGCGGCCAGGCTGGGTTGAATAGCCAGGTTAAAAGCCGTTTCTGCCCGGTGCAGGGCAATGGTCAGGCCGCTAAGCCCCATCACCATGGCAAACCAGGAAACGGGAAAGTGTTCCAGGCGGGAGGGTTGGGACTCTGCCATCGTTTACCTCGGACAATCATCGGTTAACGTACTGTGCCAGCCCGGAAGGCTGGCACAGAACTCTGGTACTGCTGTTATGGCGTTATCAGAAACTGAAAGTGCGGATGTTGCGATCCAGCATCTGGCCGGCCATTTGCGGTGGCATGGCAACGCCAACGCCATCGATCAGGTCGTCCTTGCCGTACTCGCTGTTGGGCAGGTACAGGGCGCACACGTTGGCGGTGCCACCGGCTTTCAGCAGGCCGCGCAGCATCTGGCCCGGGGTGACATTTTTAGGCG
Organism: uncultured Marinobacter sp.; assembly: GCA_964446185.1. GTDB lineage: Bacteria > Pseudomonadota > Gammaproteobacteria > Pseudomonadales > Oleiphilaceae > Marinobacter. The sequence goes on from CAYUNQ010000161.1 coordinate 4,803, forward strand.
CCAGCGCGTCGCCTTCATAGCTTTTCAGGGCCAGGTCGCCAGCTTCGTCGCACAGCAGTACATTCACCTTGGTACCCTGCTCGGCCATGGTGTTGGCCAGAACCATCGCCATGCCCTGGGTCTGGGTAGAGTCGCTGGACAGGATCACCAGCACTTCGTCTACGTTATTGCCTTTGTTGGCACGGTTGTCTTTTTGCTTCTCGGCCATGGCGTGGGCCGGGGCGAGGGCTACGAGCATCGCGAGGGTAAAAACCTTGAGTACGTTCGACATGGCAGAGCTCCTTTTGAGGTTGTCTTCCTGATCACTATAGGCGCGGCGAATTACACTGTTCAGTGACATTGTCACTGTTCATTGAAGATAGATGACATAGATTGATCTTGCTCAAGTCTCGTTCAGGTAGTCCGGCAGGCGTGATTTTGCGGTCTACACTTATAAACAGGTCTTCCGGATGGGTTGGTGAATGCTATGAACAAGGATGCACAGGGGATGGTTTGGCGCACGCGGCAGGTTTGGGCGGCTGTGCTGTGGCTGTTTCTGGCGCTGCCGGTGATGGCGCTCGAAAAGTCACCCACCACGGCCGATCACAGTAAGTTCAAAGCGTTACAGGGCCCCTTCGAGAAGGCCGAGGATGTGACTGCTGCCTGCCTGGGGTGCCACACTGAGGCTGGAGAGCAAATTCGCGGCACCACCCACTGGACCTGGCTCTATGAGCATGAAGAAACCGGGCAGACCCTTGGCAAAAGCAAGGTGATCAACAGCTTTTGCGGCA
>CAYUNQ010000162.1:0-5546 GCA_964446185.1 uncultured Marinobacter sp.
ACGGCAAATACTGAATCCGGGAACTGACAGGACTACGAACATGACCGCAAAGATCGAACGCAAAATTGTCGGCTACCGGGTAAAGAAAGCCGACTCCGCAGAGCAGGCCCTGGCTCAGGACACCCAGCCCGCGGCAGCCAAGCCGGTACAGATGAATGAAACCATCGAACGGCCGGATTGCCTGCTGGGCACCACCTACAAGATCAAGCCGCCCGTGGCCGAGCACGCGATGTACATCACCATCAATGACATCCTGCTCAACGAAGGCACTGACCACGAGAGCCGCCAGCCCTATGAAGTGTTCATCAACTCCAAGTCGATGGAACATTTCCAGTGGGTTATCGCCCTCACCCGCGTTATCTCGGCGGTATTCCGCAAAGGTGGCGACGTAACCTTCCTGGTGGAAGAGCTGCGCAGCGTGTATGACCCGAACGGTGGTTACTTCAAGAAGGGCGGCGTGTTCATGCCGTCACTGGTGGCCGAAATCGGCGCCGTGATCGAGAAACACCTGAAAGCCATCGGCCTGCTGGAAAGCGACGAGCTGAGCGAAACCACCAAGCGCATCCTCGCCGAGAAGAGAGCAGAGTTTGAGGCCAGCCAGAACAAGGCCACCAATGACGACACGGCCAGCGACTACCCGGCCAACGCCACCATGTGCAGCAAGTGCAGCACCAAGGCCGTAATCGTGATGGACGGCTGTGCTACCTGCCTGTCCTGTGGCGACAGCAAGTGCGGTTAAGGTAATCAGCTGACCGTTTGCAAAAGGCCCGGATGCGAAAGCTACCGGGCCTTTCTTCTTTCTGTTATCGACAGTTCCAGTTAAAACCGGGCTGTTCAGGAACAGGAACCGCAGCAGGTTCCGCTGCCATGGCCACCCTTGCCGGCCTCTTCCTTCTTCTCTTGCGTCTCTGCTTTCGGATCAAACCCTTCAACCTTTGGGGCTTCGGTCTCTTTCTCTTCTTTCTTGAAAATATTCAGAAATGACAGTGCCATCGGCAATTCCTCTATCAAAGTTATTTAACATAGATTTTTAATGAATGTTAAAGAGTGACAGGAATCCGGTCAAGTAATTTGAGTGGGTATGAATGCTGGATTTTCCTGCTGTACGGGGTATGCTGCGGTCATAGCGGAATGACTTTTTCAACCGGCTATCTAACACAGGTACACACTGAGCTGACATGAAAACAATCACGTCTATCACGATTCGCAAGTACCAGATTCAGGATCTGAGCCCGGTGGTTCGGTTGTTTACCGACTCCGTACATGAGCTCACTGCAAGCGCCTATGACGAAACCCAGCGCTATGCCTGGGCTTCCCGCACGCCTCATCTCGATGCCTGGCGCGAGCGACTGGACTCACTGGAAACGCTTGTGGCCGAGGAAGGCGACTCTCTGGCGGGGTTCATCTCCTACGACAAAGATGGCACCATCGACCTGGTGTTTACGGCGCCCAACTTTGCCCGCCGCGGCATTGCCTCCACGCTTTACCACGAAGCCGAGAAGCAACTGATCGCTATGGGAGCGAAAGAGCTTAAAACTGAGTCCAGCGTAGTGGCGCGCCCGTTCTTTGAGCGGCACGGCTTTGAAGTGGTCGACGAACAGCGGGGTACCGTTCGGGGTGCCCAGTTCCTGCGTTATAACATGCATAAAATACTGGAAGGTTAACCTGGTGGTGCGCTACGGCATCACCCACTGCTCACTTGGCCGGCTGATCGCCGGATGGTCTGAAGACGGCCTCTGCGCCATCGAACTGGGCGACACAGACAACGAGCTTGTCGCCCTGCTTCAAGCCCATTTTCCCCGGCAAGTTATCGAGCCCGCAGCGGCCAGTCAGGCACCTGCCCTTGCCGCTATCCGAGAGTTAATCGAATCGCCAACCAGTCATTCGGGCCTGGCTCTGGCCCCGCAGGGAACCGACTTCCAGCGTAAAGTCTGGCAGACCCTTCAACGAATTCCGGCAGGTACCACAGTCAGCTACAGCGAACTCGCCCGAATGCTGGGCCACCCCAAGGCCGCTCGCGCTGTTGCCACGGCCTGTGCAGCCAATAAACTGGCAGTGGTAATACCCTGCCACCGGGTTGTCCGGTCTGACGGCAGCCTCGGCGGCTACCGCTGGGGCATCGAGCGCAAGCGGGCCTTGCTCAACCGCGAAGCGACGCTGGCAGCCAGCGCTTCTTAGCCTTTTCCACCAGGTCACGGGCATCGTTGTTCCAGGGGTGGAAGTTGGGGCTGTAATATTTCAGGTAAGACGGTATCAGCTTGCGGAACACACCCGGCTTGCCCCACATGTAATTGAATGCCCCAGCCCAGGATTTAAGGTTGCCCAACTGGCCATCTTCCTTCATCAGCTGAATCACATGCAGCGTGCTGAAGAGCGGGAAAATCACGCTGACAAACATCATTTCCGTTACGCGGATAAACTCACTACCGCCAATACTTTTGTAAACGTCAAAGGCCACCGCCTTGTGCTCGGACTCCTCAATGGCGTGCCAGGCCCAAACCGGCGCGATTCTCGGGTCCATTTCCTCCAGTGCATCAAACTTGAGCAAGAACTCCTCGGCCATCAGGGCGGTAAAGTGCTCAACCGCCACGGTATGGGCCAACTGGCGCTCCGGGGTGAAGTTCCTGCGCAGCTTGTTCATAAACCATTGCACCTCCCGCTCGAGCCGGCCCAGACCAACGCCCCGCTCTTCCAGAAAGCCGTTCATCAGTTTGTGCTCTTTCGAGTGATGAGCTTCCTGGCCGATAAAGGCACGGATCGCCTTTTTCAGCTCCGGGTCAGTAATCTGGTCCTGGTAGTGACGGACAGAATCAATGAAGAACTTCTCTCCCGGCGGAAAGCTGGCAGACAAGGCGCCCAGCAGCAGGGTTTTTACCGGGTCGTTGTCCCACCAGTATTTTGGAAGATCCTCGGGAAACTCGAAATCCGGGCTACGCACTTCCGGAACCCATCCCGGCGGTGTCGCACTCCGGTAGCTGCCCTGGGGCGGCTTCTTAATCTGTGTCGCTGGCGCGTTCATAGCACACTCTCCTGAACCTGTGGGCTCGAATACTTTCCTACAGGCTACGCCCCCTTTTGAGGGGCGTCAGGTGATTGCGGGCCAATTTTGTCATCAGGCGGGCTCTGTGGCCTCTGCGGCAAGCATCCGTACCCGTTCGAAGTCCTCCTCGGTGAACACACCGTTAACCCCGGACACTGCCGCCAACTGCATGCCGTGCTTCAGGCCGAGTTTGTAGATTTCCCGAACCTTCTCCCATTCGATATTACGGCCCAGGGTGAAGTTCTCGAACCGGGCTTCCAGCGCCAAAACGATGGTTTCGGCCAGGCAGGCATAGGCGATGCCTTTGGGCAGGCCGATATCTTTCATCTTTACCGGACCGGGCAACTGGATTTCACCGGATTCAACCACCAACACATCCGGCCGCCTGGCCACATCCTCCGCGGGAATATCCAACGGCCTGGCCACGTCGGTAATCACGCAGCCAGGCTTCACTTTCATGATGTCCAGGATGCGTTTGCCGGCGCCAGAGGTGGCAGTCACCACCATATCCATATCCGGAAGATCGCGATCGGTGGTGGCGGCCACATGAACAACGGCACCCGGCGTTTCCAACTCGATACTTTCCTTCAGGGCCAGCAGCTTGGCCGCTTCCGGCGCCACCATGTAGATTTCATCGACAGCCTTGGCCAGAAGCCTGGCGCAGACAGAACCAATGGCCCCCGTAGCCCCGACAACCATCGCCTTGCCGGCCATCTTACCGCTCTTGCCGATACTCACCCGGCCAATGCGCTGCGCGGCGTCATGGGCGGCCCACAGGGCACCCGAGGCACTGTAGCTGTTGCCGGTGGTAATCGGTAGCGGTGCCCGCTTGGCCACGGTAATTCCCGCATCGCCCACTACCTTGGTGAACGCGCCCAGGCCCATAATCTGGGCACCCAGCTTCTTGGCCAGCTTTGCCGCCGCCAGCAAGCGGCTGTAGGTAAACTCCGGGTCGTGGGCCATGATTTCTTTCGGGGTGCCGCCCACGGTAATCAGCCAGCCTTCCACTTCATCGCCCGTGGGTGATTGAATGCCGGACACCTTCGAATACACAAATGGCGGCGTATAGGCGATGGCTTTTTCCACCAGGTTCATTACTGCCGGCGGCGAGACGCTGGCCACCCAGTCCAGGGGCGGGGTTTTGGTCAGATACTGTTGGGACAGCGGATGGATTACAAAGGCGAACCGGTTTATACGGCGATAGCCATTGGGGTACAGAATCCGGGGCTCCACCCCCAGACGCTCGATCACATCAAGAAAATCATCGGCGCCAAGTTGCTCCGGGGTTCGGGACAGGGCCGCGCTGATCATGGCCTCCATTACATTGACGCCCACCGGCCGCCCTTCCAGCCAGGGGCTATAATCCACCACCATAGCCACGCGGCGAGACCGGAACCAGTCCAAGGCAGATTCCGTCACCCGGGAAGTAATCACGGTTTTGCCATCCAGCTCCTTTTCGGAGAAAACTTCCAGATCGCCCATGGCGCCCACGACCACGTGGCAATCCTTGACCGACTCGTGCAGGGAGCCGCTGATCAGTTTCTCCCCCATCCGGTAAAGCGGGGTACGATGCAGGCGCTCGATAACCTTGACGGCATTGGGGCTGAACATCACCGGTGCGGTGAGCTTGGTGTAGGCTTCCAGCTGGCTCAGGGAAGTCAGCAGACGCGGCACGCCGAAATCCAGGTAAGGATCGGCGAACAGCAGGTTGTCTGTATGTTCTGACAGCGCCTTGGCAATGCGGAAACCGGCCTGGCCGTTGAGGAACAGCACCCGGGCGTTGTCGAAAAAATGGCCCAGTTCGGTCTGGGTATGGCGCACGGCCCATTCCTGGAGGATGCCCCGAAGCCCGGCCCCAGTGGTGACGGGCTTATCCGGCACACAGGCTTCCAGACGCGAGGTATCCGGGTGTTGAAGCTGCTCCCGCCCTACCTGGTAATGGTCGTGGATCATGCTCAGGCCAATGGCATCTGCCTGCTCACGCACCGAATCCAGAACGGCCTCGGCCCGATCGAGGTTGCCATCGGTCCCTACTCTCACGACACGGAATTCCTGGTCCAGAAACCCGGTTTCCAGCTCGTAATCGTATTCGGACGAGCCCTGACTTACACTGAAAACGGTTTTCATGACAGCTTGCCCTTGTTGTTTTGTTCTTTATCAAGTCTAGAACCTGGACTTTGATCCTGCCTTAGCCCAGATCAAATACCGGGGGTCAATTTAGCGGCTACACTGAAAAACGCCTGCAAACAACAAACATTTCCACGGAGGTCCCATGACCATTCAGGACGAACTTACCTCAACCATTGCCGATCTGGTGCAGCCGGACAAAGGCATTCTCGCCGCGGACGAAAGCGCACCAACGATTGCCAAACGCTTCAAGGCCGTCGGCGTTGAATCCACAGAAGCCACACGGCGCGAGTACCGCAGCATTATTCTCTCCACGCCCGGTCTTGGCGAACACATCAGTGGTGTGATCCTTTACGAAGAAACCCTGGAACAGCTAAGT
>CAYUNQ010000163.1:0-1459 GCA_964446185.1 uncultured Marinobacter sp.
ACCAGCCGACCCTGGCCCAGGAGATGGGTGAGCTGCAGGAGCGCATCACCTCCACCAAAAACGGCTCTATCACGTCTATCCAGGCGGTATACGTACCGGCGGATGACTTGACTGACCCGTCTCCGGCCACCACCTTCTCGCACCTTGACGCGACCGTGGTACTGAGCCGTGACATCGCCTCCAAGGGTATCTACCCGGCGATCGATCCGCTCGACTCCACTTCCCGTCAGCTGGATCCGCTGGTGATCGGCGAGCAGCACTACAATGTTGCCCGTGGTGTTCAGAACGTTCTGCAGCGTTACAAGGAACTGAAGGACATCATCGCCATCCTGGGTATGGATGAGCTGTCAGAAGACGACAAGCTGATCGTATCCCGTGCCCGTAAGATTGAGCGTTTCCTGTCTCAGCCTTTCCACGTTGCTGAAGTATTCACCGGTTCCCCCGGTAAGTACGTGTCTCTGAAAGAGACCATCGCCAGCTTCGAGGGTATTCTCAACGGCGATTACGATGACATGCCCGAGCAGGCGTTCTACATGTGCGGCGGCATCGAGGAAGCGATTGAGAAAGCTAAGGCAATGAAGGCGAAGGAAGGTAAGTAACACCTTTCTTCACTTTCTGACCCAAGAGGCGTAAGAAATGGCTATGACCGTACATTGTGACGTCGTAAGTGCCGAGGAAAAAATTTACTCCGGTCTGGTGGAGATGTTGATCGCCACCGGTACCGAGGGTGAGCTTGGTATCCAGTTTGGCCATGCTCCGCTGCTGTCTGCGCTCAAGCCGGGCGCAGTGCGGATCATCAAGCAGGGTGGCACCGAGGAGATTCTGTACGTTTCAGGTGGCTACCTGGAAGTGCAGCCTAACCTGGTTACCCTGATGGCTGATTCTGCAGTGCGTGCAAAAGATGTAGACGAAGCCGCAGCACTGGAAGCCCAGAAGGAAGCCGAGAAGGCACTGGCGAATAAGACAGGCGAGTTTGAGTACTCCCGGGCCGCCGCCGAGCTGGCAGAAGCCGCCGCTCAGCTGCGTACCATCCAGAAACTGCGCAAGAACCTGCGTTAAGCAGGCTTGCGTCAGTGCCCGGACTGGCCTGACAGTGAACCGCATCCTCAGGTGGAGGGCTCTGTGTTTCCTACCGGAAACAGAGGGGTTTCCGCCGGGACGCGGTTTTTTATTTTCTACCGGATAAAGAGTTTGGAGCTGTACGCCCCATGAACCCGCTACACGTTGTGATCCTGGCCGCCGGTCAGGGTTCAAGGATGAAATCCGCCCTGCCGAAGGTATTGCACCCGGTAGCCGGCAAGCCCATGTTGCACCATGTGGTCGACACCGCAAAGCAACTGGGCGCGGAGAAAATTCACACGGTGATCGGCCATGGCGCGGACCAGGTACGGGCGTCGCTGCATGACGACTCGGTGAACTGGGTGCTTCTCCTTGCCGTTCTCGTAGTCATGGTATCGTT
>CAYUNQ010000163.1:1469-5366 GCA_964446185.1 uncultured Marinobacter sp.
GGGTACCGGCCATGCCGTGGCCCAGGCCCTGCCGGACCTGCCGGATAACGCCCGGGTACTGATACTCTATGGCGATGTTCCGCTGACCCGAAAAGATACCCTGGAATCCATGGTCAGTGACCTGGACGACCGCAACCTGGCCCTGCTGACCGTGGATATGGACAACCCCCACGGTTATGGCCGGATTGTCCGTAACGACCAGGGGCAGGTTCAGGCGATTGTAGAGCAGAAAGATGCCACCGCCGAGCAGCAGGATATCAACGAAGTAAACACCGGCATCCTGGCGGTATCGGCCAGCCACCTGAAAAGCTGGTTGCCGACGTTATCCAACAGTAATGCCCAGGGTGAATACTACCTGACCGATATCATTGCCATGGCTGTGGATAACGGCCTGTCGGTCACGGTTTCCCAGCCCCTGAACCCGTTTGAAGTGCAGGGTGTGAATAACCGCCTGCAGCTGGCCGAGCTGGAACGCTGGTACCAGCGCCAGCAGGCCGAGCGCCTGATGACCGAAGGTGCCACCCTGGCCGATCCTGCCCGCATTGATGTTCGCGGCGAGCTGACCATCGGTAACGACCTGTGGATTGACGTTAACGCCGTGTTCGAAGGAAAGGTAAGCCTCGGCAGCAACGTGGTAATCGGCCCCAACTGCGTGATCAAGGACGCGACCATTGCCGACGGTGCCGAGATCAAGGCCAACAGCGTCATCGAAGGTGCGGTGGTGGGCGCCAACGCCCAGATTGGCCCGTTTGCCCGCCTGCGCCCGGGCACCGAACTGGCCGCCAACACCAAGGTTGGCAACTTTGTGGAAACCAAGAAAGCCGTGGTAGGTGAGGGCAGCAAGATCAACCACCTGAGCTACGTGGGCGACGCCTCACTGGGCCGTAATGTGAATGTTGGTGCAGGCACCATCACCTGTAACTATGATGGCGTGAACAAGCACAAGACTGTGTTGGGCGATGGCGTATTTGTGGGTTCCAACACCTCGCTGGTGGCCCCGGTGTCTGTTGCGGACCAGGCGACCATCGGTGCCGGCTCGACCATCACCCGGGACATCAGTGAAAGCGAACTGGCCGTGGCCCGCGGCAAGCAGCGAAACATCTCCGGCTGGGAACGGCCGAAAAAAGCGTAACCAACGATTAACGAACAGGTGATAACAGCATGTGTGGGATTGTAGGAGCGGTATCTGAACGGGATGTCCAGGGTATTTTGCTGGAGGGCCTGCGCCGCCTTGAATACCGGGGTTACGACTCCGCCGGTATGGCCGTAATCAGCAGCGCCGACCAGGTACAGCGGGCCCGGGAAGTGGGCAAGGTAGCTGCCCTGGCAGACGCTATCGCCGCGAACCCGGTTGCAGGCCACGTGGGCATTGCCCACACCCGCTGGGCGACCCATGGCGAGCCGTCCAAGCTCAACGCCCATCCCCACATGTCTGGTGACCGCCTGGCCATCGTTCATAACGGCATCATCGAAAACTACCAGGAACTGCGGGACGAACTGAAAGCCGAGGGCTTCGAGTTCACGTCCCAGACCGACACCGAGGTAGTGGCGCACCTGATCGCTAAAAACTACCGGGCCGGTGGCGGCCTTTACCAGGCTGTTAAAACCGCTCTGGATCGCCTGCGCGGTGCCTATGCCCTGGCTGTTGTCCACGCTGATGAGCCGGACCACATGGTAGTCTGCCGTCAGGGCAGCCCGCTGGTAATTGGTGTGGGAATCGGTGAAAACTTCATCGCTTCCGATCAGCTGGCCCTGCTGCCGGTGACCGACCGTTTCATGTTCCTGGAAGAAGGCGATATTGCCGACATCCGCAAAGGCAGCATCGAGATTCATGATCGCGAAGGCAAGGCCGTAGAGCGCGCCGTTATCCGTTTCGAGCACGGTTCCGATTCCGCCGACAAGGGCGAATACCGCCACTACATGCTCAAGGAAATCTACGAGCAGCCGAAAGTGATCAAGGCAACCATGGAAGGCCGCATCACCGACAGCCGTGTGCTGGAACAGGCCCTGGGCACCGACGCCGCCAACCTGCTGGAAAACGTGCGCCATGTGCAAATCATCGCCTGTGGTACTTCCTACCACGCCGGCATGGTGGCCCGTTACTGGATTGAAGACCTGGCCGGCATTCCTTGCTCCGTGGAAGTGGCTTCCGAGTTCCGCTACCGCAAGCACGTGATCCAGCCGGATACCCTGTTCCTGTGCATCTCCCAGTCCGGTGAAACCGCCGACACCCTGGCGGCCCTGCGCCAGGCCAAGAAAGCCGGTTTCCGTGCGGCGCTGGCCATCTGTAACGTACCGGGCAGCTCCCTGGTACGGGAGTCGGACCTGGTGATCATGACCCAGGCCGGCCCCGAGATTGGCGTAGCCTCCACCAAGGCGTTCACCACACAGCTAACCGCACTGCTGATTTTTACCCTGGCCCTGGCCCGTCACAACGGCCTGAGCGAAGAGAAAGAAGCGGAGATCGTGGCCGCTATCCACCAGCTGCCGAAGCAGGTCAGCGATGTGCTGGCGCTGGATGCAGACATCGAAGAAATGTCCAAGGCCTTCATGGACAAGCACCACAGCTTGTTCCTGGGCCGGGGCTCCCAGTTCCCGGTGGCCATGGAAGGGGCGCTCAAGCTCAAGGAGATTTCCTACATCCACGCCGAAGCCTATCCGGCCGGTGAGCTCAAACACGGCCCGCTGGCGCTGGTCGACAGCGAGATGCCGGTGGTCACCGTGGCGCCGAACAACGACTTGCTTGAGAAACTGAAATCGAACCTCGAAGAAGTCCGGGCCCGTGGCGGAGAGCTGTTTGTATTTGCCGACAGGGATGCCGATGTGAAGCCTGAAGAGGGGCTGCATGTGATGCAGATTCCGTCTGTGCACGAGATCACGGCGCCCATTGTCTACACCGTGCCTTTGCAGCTGCTGTCGTACCACGTTGCAGTACTTAAGGGCACTGATGTGGACCAGCCCCGAAACCTGGCCAAGAGTGTGACGGTGGAATAAGCACGGTCACCCGTGCCAAAAGCCTCCGTTATGCTCACCAGCATCCGGGGGCTTTTTTGTTTTCAGATGACCTGAAGCAAGTTTTGGGCCCCGCCGTACGTTTAAGTACGGAGCGTTGATCAACCCCCGGCTGGGTAACCTATGCATATATATCAAGGAAGGTAACAGTTGCCTGTTGCATACTTCCCCGGCCACTACTTCAAGAAGAATTTCAGCAATGCCCGATAGCGTCTTTTCCGGTTTCACCCAGAATTTCCTAGGTAAGGCTCCAGTCTGGTACAAACAGGTCATTATCCTGTTCCTGGTTGCCAACCCGATTGTGATGGCGGTATTCGGGCCCACGGTGGCGGGCTGGTTACTGATCGGCGAATTCATATTCACCCTGGCCATGGCCCTGAAGTGTTATCCCCTGCTGCCCGGTGGTTTGCTGGCCGTGGAGGCGTTGCTGATCGGGCTCACCAACACCGATGCGGTGTATCACGAAGTGCTGATCAACTTCCCCGTTATCCTGCTGCTGATGTTCATGGTGGCAGGTATCTACTTCATGCAGGAACTGCTGCTGGTCACCTTCACCCAGATCCTGGTGGGTGTGCGCTCCAAGTCCGCGCTTTCACTGCTGTTTTGCGGCGCGGCGGCGCTGCTGTCGGCGTTCCTCGATGCCCTGACGGTGACTGCCGTCATCATCAGTGTGGCCGTCGGCTTCTACTCGGTTTACCACAAGGTGGCCTCCGGCAAGGGTTATCAGCAGAAAGACCACAACGCTAACAGCGACGCCGAAGTGGTGGAACTGCACCGGGAAGACCTGGAAAACTTCCGGGCGTTCTTGCGCAGCCTGTTGATGCACGGCGCCATTGGTACCGCCCTCGGTGGCGTGGCCACCATGGTTGGTGAACCCCAGAACCT
>CAYUNQ010000164.1:0-5364 GCA_964446185.1 uncultured Marinobacter sp.
GGGCAGAGACAAACCATTTGTGGCCGACCAGTTCGTAGGGTTGGCCCGGGCCTTCCTGGCCTGTCGGGTAGGCCACGGTGGTGTTGGCGCGGACGTCACTGCCGCCCTGCTTTTCGGTCATGGCCATGCCGATGGTGACGGAGGTTTTGTCGGTGTCTGGTACATTGCGGCTGTCGTATTCGTTGGCCAGGATTTTCGGGGCCCAGAGTTTGGCCAGGTCAGGCTGGTTCTGGATTGACGGGATGGCGGCGAAGGTCATGGTGATCGGGCAGCAATGGGCCGCTTCAACCTGGGAGTGCAGGTAGTACTTGGCGGCGCGGGCGACGTGGGCGCCTTTGCCGGGGTTGGTCCAGGGTGAGCTGTGCAGGCCATTTTCCAGGGCCACGCGCATGAGTTCGTGGTAGGCCGGGTGGAAGCTGACTTCGTCGACCCGGTGGCCGTAGCGGTCGTGGGTGCGGAACGTGGGTTTGTTGGCGTTGGCCTGGTTGCCCAGCTCGATGGTCTCGGCCTTGCCGGCCCAGGCGCCGAAACGGCTCAGGTCGTCGCTGGCATGGCCGGCGCCTTCGCGCACTACTGCTTCCCGCAGGGCAGGGTCCTGGTCGTAGAGGTTGTAGTTCTCCAGCGGTTTGGGCTGGTTGATTACCTCGTGGGTGGCCGACAGGTAGCGGTTGTTGGTGGTGGACTCGGGTTTGCGCTGCGGGTTGTGCATGTTCAGCTCCTGGTGCCGGTGAGCCCCCGTAGGCCAAAGCAGACGATGGTGTCGACCAGCTCGTTGTCATTGTCATTGTTGTCATGGCCTGACGTTTCGGTTGCCTGGGTTGGCGCCAGCGGGCCCACCAGGGCTTCGGAAATGGCACCCACCAGGCAGGTGGCGGTCAGGCGTGTGTTCTGCTCAGGAATCGAGCCTTCGCCAATGCCGTCCCGGATAGCTTGTTCAAACAGGTCGGCATAGGCCTTTCGGTAAATCAGTCGTTCTTCTTCTACTTTCGGGTCTACCGGCTCGGCAATCAGGGCCCAGGCGATGGTCGGACCTTTCAGCGCGCGCCGGGCAAACTGGCGCAGGGCGTTGTCCAGCCGTTCCACGGCATTGCCGGGTATGGCGAGGGCTTCGGCGACTTTGTCGACTTCGCGCTGGGTGGCCAGCCGGAAAATCTCGGTAAACAGGTCCTCTTTGGATTCGAAATGCCGGTAAATGGTACCAGTAGCAACGCCGGCCAGACCGGCAATTCGGGTAATGCGTGCGTTGCGAAAACCGCCCTCGGCCACGCACTCCCAGGTGCGGTCAACGATCCGTTGGCGTGCCTCCGCTTTGCGTTGGCGCATTTTTTCAGTTTCACGATAGGCCATGCCGGCTCCTTGAAAGCAGTGAATCATTATTCATTTTTTGAGTCAATCCGGAATGAGTAAATCGTGGGTTATTGAGCCCTTTAAAATTAATTAGTTGCGCTCGTTTACAAAAAATTACAAAAAATTGGTTGTCAGGAAATAGCGCCACCAGCGAAACAGGATTATAAAGACGCCAAGACGGGGCCGCAGGCGGCCGGCGGTCGAGACGGGGTGCCGCCCGGTAGGGTATCCAGGGCACCTGAAAATCTGTTTTCGTTGATGGAGAAAAGAGCATGAGTGAATTCGACGAAAGCAATCTGGAGCAGTCCGGTAACTGGTCCAGCGACAGCGACGATAACCATTCTGTTGCCGGCCGGGCCCGTGTCCGGGCCCAGTTGCAGGCAGACATCGAGGCCTTTTTGCAGGGTGGTGGCAAGATCCAGGAAGTGGACACAAGCTTCCGGTCTGACACACCGCGCAAGGTGGACGTGGGTTTTAACAACCGCTCCATCTGAGTTCCTTTCAGCGAATTCCCTTCAGCAGCAGGGCGGCCGGCGAGCGGTCGTCCTGCTTTTTGTCACGGTATTGTCATCTGTTCCCGGCAGACTTGTCTGGGGCCCTGCACCGGGCGGCTTCCGGGGTGTATGATGTCATTACTTTCCAAGGCCATCCATGTTCAGGAGGTAATTCATGCCCAAGCCACGCCTGCCGTTGTCTAGCCGAGCCTATCCGGCTACCCGTCTGCGCCGCAACCGTGCCAGTGATTTTTCCCGTCGTCTGGTGCGGGAAAACCAGCTGTCTGCAGACAACCTGATCTTCCCGGTATTTGTGCTCGAAGGCGAGGGCCAGCGCGAGGCGGTGCCATCGATGCCTGGCGTGGAGCGTCTGAGCATCGATTTGCTGGTGGCGCAGGCTGCAGAACTGGTTGAACTGGGCATTCCCGCCCTGGCGTTGTTCCCGGTGGTACCGGCCGAGAAGAAAAATCTGTCTGGCTCTGGTGCCTGGGATTCCGATGGCCTGGCCCAGCGGGCCGTGCGGGCTTTGAAAAAGGCCTTTCCGGAACTGGGTGTGATTACCGATGTTGCTCTGGACCCGTTCACCACCCACGGGCAGGACGGCATTATCGATAACGACGGTTATGTCCTTAACGATGTCACCGTTGAAGCCCTGGTGAACCAGGCGCTGTCCCACGCCGATGCAGGTGCTGACATAGTGGCGCCCTCCGACATGATGGACGGCCGGGTGGCTGCCATCCGCGAGGCGCTCGAAAGGGCCGGTTATGTGAATACCCGCATTATGGCCTACTCTGCCAAGTATGCCTCCAGCTATTACGGCCCGTTCCGCGATGCGGTCGGTTCTGCTGGCAATCTGGGCAAGAGCAACAAGTCTACCTACCAGATGGACCCGGCCAACAGTGATGAGGCCATTCACGAAGTGGCTATGGACCTGGCGGAAGGCGCCGACATGGTGATGGTCAAGCCCGGCATGCCGTACCTGGATATTGTGTATCGGGTGAAAAACGAACTGCAGGTGCCGACTTTTGTCTATCAGGTCAGTGGTGAGTACGCCATGCACATGGCGGCTGCCCAGAACGGCTGGCTCGATGGCGATGCGGTGATGATGGAAAGCCTGATGGCCATGCGCCGGGCCGGTGCCGATGGCATTCTGACTTATTTTGCCGTGCGCGCGGCGAGACTGATGAGAGATCGCGCACGAGCGTGACGCAGGCGCGAGCCTGCCCAAATACTGGATACGGATAACGATGACTACGGAAACAGCCAAGCAGACGGTCGATGCGGACCAGAGTGTTCCTGCGCCGATAGAACTCCCGCCTTTGGGTGAGGAGCTGAACCTGGATGCCAGCGAGAACTATTTCAACCGGGAACTGAGCCAGCTCCAGTTCAACTACCGGGTGCTGAAGCAGGCGCTGGATACCACGCATCCGCTGATTAACCGGCTGATTTTCTGCTGTATTTTCAGTAGCAATATGGATGAGTTTTTCGAGATCCGGGTGGCAGGCCTGCGCCAGCAGATGAAGTATGGCCGGGAATCTGTGGGCGTCGATGGCATGCTGCCGGAGCAGGTGTTGGCGGAAATCAGTCGGGTGGCCCACGACTACATCCATGAGCAGTACGATATTCTCAACAACGTGCTGATTCCTGAGCTGGAGCAGGAAAACATCCACTTCGTGCGGCGCCGGGAGTGGACCCCGGCCCAGGCAGAGTGGGTGCGTACTTACTTCGAGGAAGAGATTCTGCCGGTGGTCAGCCCGATCGGGCTGGATCCATCACATCCGTTCCCGCGCCTGGTGAACAAGAGCCTGAACTTTATCGTGGAACTGGATGGCAAAGACGCCTTTGGCCGGGAAACCGGCATGGCCATCCTGCCGGCGCCTCGGTCGCTGCCCCGCTTGGTGCGCCTGCCTGATGAGGTCTGCGAAGGTGGTGAGAACCTGGTGTTCCTGTCGTCGATGATCCACGCCCACGCCGATGAGCTGTTCCCGGGCATGGAAGTGAAAGGTTGCTACCAGTTCCGGCTTACCCGAAACGCCGACCTTGAGCTGGAAGATGACCTGGAAGACCTGGCCTCGGCCCTGCGGGGCGAGCTGCTCAGCCGCCGCTTCGGTGACGGTGTGCGCCTGGAAGTGGCCGACAACTGTCCGGAAGAACTGGTGCAGTTTCTGTTGCGGGAATTCGGCCTGACCGAGCGCGATCTCTATCAGGTACATGGCCCGGTTAACCTGACCCGGCTGATGGCGGTGGGTGGCCTGGTAGACCGTCCGGACCTGACCTATTCCAGCTTTTCGCCGTCGATTCCGCGGCAGATTCGCAGTAAAGAATCCATGTTTGATGCCATCCGAAAACGGCCGATTCTGTTGCTGCACCCCTATGAGAATTTTAGTCCGGTGGTGGATTTGCTGCGCCAGGCCGCGAAAGATCCCCATGTGCTGGCAATCAGGCAGACCCTGTACCGGACCGGTGCCGACTCGGAAATTGTCGAAGCCCTGGCAGACGCCGCCCGGCGTGGTAAGGAAGTGACGGTGGTGATCGAGCTGCGGGCCCGCTTCAGTGAGGCCGAGAACTTGGAGCTGGCCAGCCGGCTGCAGGAAGCCGGGGTGATTGTGGTGTACGGGGTGGTGGGCTACAAAACCCACGCCAAGATGATCCTGATTGTGCGCCGGGAAGAAGGCCGGTTGCGCCGCTACGTGCACCTGGGCACTGGCAACTACCACGCCGGTAACGCCCGGTTGTACACCGATTACAGTTTCATGACCTGTGACGAATCCATCGGCGATGACGTTAACAAGCTGTTCCAGCAGCTCACCGGTATGGGTAAGGCATTGAAGATCAAGAAGCTGTTCCATGCGCCGTTTACCCTGCACAACCGGCTGATCAGCCTGATCGAGCGGGAGGCCGGGCTTGGCGACAAGGGCCGGATTATCTTCAAGTTCAACGCGCTGACCGAACCGCAGATGATCAAGGCGCTGTACCGGGCCTCCCAGGCCGGTGTGAAAATTGATCTGATTATCCGCGGTATCTGCTGCCTGCGGCCGGAAGTGCCGGGCCTGTCAGATAATATCCGGGTGCGTTCCGTAATCGGCCGGTTCCTGGAGCACACCCGGGTGTATTACTTCGGTAATAACGGCCGTCCGGATGTCTACTGTTCCAGTGCTGACGGTATGGAGCGCAACCTGCTGCACCGGGTAGAAACTGCTTTCCCGGTGGAAGAGCCGGCCCTGGTGACCCGGCTGCAGGAAGACCTGGAGACCTATCTGGCGGACAACTGCCAGGCCTGGGTGTTACAGCCCGATGGCAGCTATATCCAGAACCGGCCGGCCGAGGGCGAAGAGCCGTTTGCCTCCCAGCTGGTGCTGTTGGAACGCCTGACCAGCAAGCCGGTCTGAGCCCGGATACAACAATAAATACTTAGATAACAGGACTCTGATTTTGAAATTCAACAAGTGGTTGGTTGCCGGCGGAGTGATTCTGGTCGGCGCCGGCCTCGCGCCCTGGGGCGTGGGCTATGTCACCGAGCAAC
>CAYUNQ010000165.1:0-5346 GCA_964446185.1 uncultured Marinobacter sp.
GATAACTCGGATAACAGCACCAACGTGAACGACTCGTTCAAGATCGCCAGTGACAGTTCTGATAACTCCACCAACAACGCTGATTCCTACAACAGTGACAGCAGCGATAACTCAGACAACAGCACCACTACTCTGAGTTTGTCGGTGGATGTATTCATGAACGATGCTGAGCTGAACGGTTCGGTTACCGGCAGCAACGTCACCTTCGGGGATGTTAACGGTGGCGGGTCCTATGCGGACACACGGGCCACCAACGAGATCTCCGGTGGTTCTGCTAACTTCACCGGTGTGGGTGCCTTTGCCCAGAACGCCGGCGTTGGCAGTGTGACCCAGGCCAACGTGAGCGTGATGTCCAACCTGAGCGCAGGTGGCACAAACTGAGGCAAAACAGGGCTGCCTGTACCGGGCAGCCCTGGCTTGTCGGGAGATGTGTCATGGCCAGAATTATGAACAGAATGCTGATAGCTGTGCTGGCGGGATTGCCGGCACTGGCCGTTGCCCAGGACTGGGCAGGCTTCGAGCCCATGGACACCGGGCAACTGGAAGCGGCCAGCGGCCGACAGGGCATCCCCATACAGTGGCAACTGAACAATAACGAGCAGAGTGCCATGGTCAGCGACAACGTGTTGTCCGGCCAGGTGCTGACCGGTGACAACCGGATTTCTGACCAGGCGTTCCAGAACATGAGCGGTGTCGCCACGGTTATCCAGAATACCGGTAACCAGGTAGTGATTCAGGACAGCACCCAGATCAACATTCTTTTTAACCAGTAAACCGGAGGTGGGCTATGGCGATACAGGCACAGGTGCTTGCGGGTGCGCTGGGCTGTGCGCTCTGGTCCACCGTTTTTGCCGGCACCGTTCTGGTGCCCGGAGCCGGTGGTGATATTCCGGTATCGGTCAGCAGCTTTCAGGACCAGCGTTTCACTGACGTGCTGCGTCAGCAATACGATTTTAGCTGCGGCTCTGCTGCGCTGGCGTCTTTGCTGTCGTTCCACTACGGCCGGTCGGTCACCGAGCAGGAAGTCTTTGCCAATATGCTGGCGCTGGCAGACCAGGACAAGGTACGCCAGGAAGGCTTCTCGATGCTGGACATGAAGCGTTACCTTGAAGCCGAGGGCTATCAGGCCGACGGTTTCAGAATGCCGCTGGCAGGTATCCGCGAGCAGGTGCGGGTGCCGGTGATTGCGTTGGTAACCCTTGGCGGTTACCGGCATTTTGTGGTGATTAAGGGCATCAGCGAGCAGGAAGTGCTGGTGGGTGACCCCGCCCGGGGCCTGAAAGCCTACAGCCTGCAAGAATTTGAACAACACTGGGATGGTTCGGCGTTCGTGATCCGCAGTCACCTGGATCAGGGGCGGGCGGGCTTCCTGGCAAAAAATGACTGGCCCGGACTGGCCCGGGCACCCTTGTTCAAAGGGCTGAGAAGCCCGGGGTTGGGCCACACTCTGCCGCATTGGCCCAGCACACAGGATTGGTGACGCTATGAAACGCAGAACAGGTTTTCTCGTTGCCCTGATGCTTGCCGGCACTGTTCAGGCTGAGTTGAGGCTGCCGGTACAGCCACTGCCGGAGGCCGAGCTCGCGTTGCTGCGTGGCGGCTTTGTACTTGATGGCCTGGAGATCGCCATCGGGCTTGAACAACTGGTGGCAGTGAACGGCGATACCCTGGTGATAAACCGGTTAAACATTCCGGACCTTAACCAGGCGATAAACGGAGATCGCCTGGTGCAGCAGATGGAAACCGTGATGAATATTCAGGCTTCCGGTGCCACTGGAATGTCCCTGACATCCGGGCCCATGGGTAACGGTGGCTGGATGACGGTGATCCAGAACAGTCTGGACAGCACGACAATCCAGCATATCCGCACCCTGAATATCGAGCTGAATAATCTGGGCGGGGCTTACCGGTTCCCGAGGGATTCCGGTTTGCCCCTGTTGCCCTGAGCTGTATCAGAGATTGATTGGCAGCTTCAGGGTGATCTCGCTGTTCGGTGCGCTGTCGGTTACGCCCACCGCTACCGTCAGGCTCAGGGTGGTGGATTGGGACACCCGGTGGGACAGTCCGAATGCCAGCGAGCCTACCTGGATACGGTCAAAATTGGCATCAAACAGGTCGTTGCCGAACTCGAATCTGGTCTTCTGGATGACTGAGTGGTCGTAGCCCAGACTGAACGAAGTGCGTTCGTTGAACGCGAAGCCCATGCCAAAGCCGAAACGCACCACATCACCGGGGTCGACGGTGCCGCCATTCTCATAACCCTGGTCTTCCTTGATGGTCCAGACATAGCTCAGGTTGCCAAACAGCACCGCCGGGTCCGACGGGTAGATGAACGACAGCCCGGGCTCTACCGACCAGAAGCCGGAGCCGGTGGGGCGTTCGGCCAGTTCAAAACCTATGGGGTTGCCATCAGGCTCTCCGTTGTCGGTGATGATCTTCTGCTCAACATCGTAGGGGCCGTCGCCGGTAGGGGCCTTGGCCCGGAAGGTTCCGATCAGGTAGGGCCAGCCACCCAGGCCGTCATTGAGCTGGTAACGCAGGGAAAGCTCGACATCTCCAAGTCCGTCACCGGAGGATTCCCGGACAAAATCGACCGGAGTCCCGTCGAAAACCTCCCGCTCCCGCAAGTCTTCATTGATGCTCAGGTATGGCACCCGAAAACCCGCCTCGAACCGGCTGGTAAAACCGTATTTCAGGGAGACCGCACCCACGAAGATATCCCGCTGCACTTCCGAGATGTTGATCAGCCCGATCAACAAGGCGGGAATCACGGTATAGCCCTCAATGGCGACCCGGGTTGCGTTACTGTGGGCGTGGGAGAATGACGGCTCGATGGTAAACCGCCCCGGCCGGGTGACAATGCCCCGGTCTGCGGTGATTGAGGCAATATCCGTGGCCGCATCCTGGGCCCGGGCATCCGCCTCGGCTTTAACGGTTGTTCCAACCGGTTGCTGAGGGCTGGTTCGGCTGCTGATTCCACCGGAGGTAAATTCCGGCGTTGGTGGTTCTGCGTGAGCAAGGGGTATCAGTGCGGCGGCGAGTGCCAGGGCGGACAGTTTTGTGTTCATGATCCTTCTCCGTTACCCCGGTCAGGGTTTTGATAGGAGCTGTGGTTGGCGAGCGGCTGAAGTTGGTGTTTCTCCAGCAACCGGTACAGGGACACCCGTGAAATCTTCAGCAGCCGGGCGGCCGCCGAGATGTTCTGGTGCGTCAGGGAAAGACTGGTGCTGATGGCTTCCTGGTCGGCCTTGGCGCGGTAGGCCTCCAGCGAGAGCCGGTCGGGGTGGCTGGCCAGCGGTGCGCCCAGCAGGCCCAGGTCTTCGGGCTCCAAACGCAGGCTCCTTGCCAGCAACATCGCCTGGCTAAGGCGGTTCTGAAGTTCTCGCAGGTTTCCAGGCCAGCTGTGCCGCGCCATGGCAATCAGCGTGGCATTGCCGATCCGGTAGCTTTTCCCGCCTCCGGTTTCCAGTATTCGGTCCACCAGGTAGGGCAGGTCTTCCAGCCGTTGCCGTAAAGGCGGCAGGGTGACGGTCAGGTTGCCCAGCCGGTAGAACACGTCTTCCCGGAACTGGTGTTGCCGGACCAGCTGGTCAAGTGGGGTGTTGCAGATGGCAATAACCCGTGTATCAACGGTGATTACCCGGTTAGAGCCCACGGGTTCAATCTGGCCTTCCTGGAGAAAACGGAGAATGGCGGACTGCTGTTCCGGGGTCAGTTCGTCGGCACCAGCCAGTACCAGGGTGCCGCCATCGGCGGCTTCAATCCGGCCTTTACGGGCCTTTAGCGCGTGGGTAAAGGCACCACGCTCATGGCCGAACAGTTCACTCTGGGTCAGTGACGGCGGGAGTGCCGCGCAGTTAACCTTGACCAGCGGCTGGTGCTGGCGATCTGAATGCCGGTGAACAAATTCCGCTGCGGTTTCTTTGCCGGTTCCGCTTTCACCATAGATCAGCACCGGCTCACCGGTGGCGGCAAACCGGCGCAGCAGGCTCCGGGTGCGGCGGATGGTTTCAGACGGGCCTTCCAGCACAACGTCCTGGTAGCCGAGGTGTCCGGCGCTGTTGTCGGCCTGGTTCAGCCTGCTCATACCCCACATATGGCCCAGGCTGTTGTTCAGGCGCGGCCAGTCGGCGGGCAGGGTGTGGTAGTCCTGGCAATAATCCCGGATCAGCCGCTGTATCTCGGGTTGCTCCTTCTGGGAGGGCTGAGCCAGCGCCAGCCAGCAGCGTACCGGCAACAGCTCCAGCCAGTGCCGCACACCCTCTGCCTGTTCCGGTGACAGCCCGGCCAGGTTACATACGCCGACAGGCTTGCCAACCCACCCGGGGTGCAGGGCAACCGGCGGGCTGGCGGCGTTCACAAAGGTGGCCTGCCAGTGTTTTTCGACAGGCAGGCCGGTTGTATCCTGACGGGAATCCGCTGACAGCCAGACAAGCGGTCGCTTCTGTTCCATGGTCCTTGCTCCGGCAAAGTGACTGAACAATCGACGGCTTTTGTGATCAGGGGATCTTTCGGGAACTGCGTCGGGAACTGCTATAGTCGTCCACGGCCCTGTGGCCTGCCCGGGGTTCGGGCGGCTGAATCCTTGGCAGGTTTCAAGCAGGTTCCGAACCAGTTCTGGAACTTGCCGGTGTTTCAGTGGCTTGCCATGACTAACCCGGATTCCGGGTGCCCGTTTTGTAAATATTGTCGACACGGACCCGGCAGTGGAGCAGTGATTTGATGTTGTCTGACCAATCGATTGTGTTTCTGGTGCTGGGCGTTACCCTTGGGCTGTTTGTCTGGAACCGGCTGCGCTTTGATGTGGTGTCTATGCTGGCCTTGCTGGCCGTGGCTATAGCCGGGTTGGTGCCGTCTGACCAGTTGTTTGCAGGTTTCGGTCACCCGGCGGTGATTACCGTGGCGGCGGTGCTGGTGATCAGTCAGGGGCTGGTCAACGGCGGGGTGGTCGATGCGGTGGCACGGCTGCTTGGCAAGGTGGGCCGCAACGCGGTGTTACAGGTGATTACCCTGACACTGGTGGTGTCGCTCTGCTCTGCATTTATCAATAATGTCGGTGCCCTGGCACTGTTGATGCCGGTGGCGATCTGGATGTCCCGCAAATCCGGCCGGTCGCCTTCGTTGCTGCTCATGCCCCTGGCGTTCGGCTCCCTGCTGGGTGGCACCATTACCCTGATTGGTACACCACCGAATATCATCATTGCCAGCTACCGGGAGGCAGGTTCTTTCGGGCTGGTGGATTTCGCCCCGGTGGGTTTGACCATTACGGCCGCGGGTATCCTGTTTATCGGGCTGATCGGCTGGCGCCTGACACCGAAGCGGGACGACCCGGCCGCCGGCGACAAG
>CAYUNQ010000166.1:0-5150 GCA_964446185.1 uncultured Marinobacter sp.
GTCTGGAACAGCATCACGCTCGCATTCAGGCCCATGGCCCGGCTGTCGAAGACCATACCGGCCTCATAGCTGATACTGGACTCGGGGTCGAGATCCGGGTTGCCGATGATCAGTGCCCGCGGGTGAGGTGCAGGCGAGCCACCGCCACCGGTGCCACGGCCAAACCCTTCCGTGACATCCGCCAGTCCGGGCTGGCGATAGCCGGTCGACACACCGCCTTTCAGGGTCAGCTCAGGCGTCAGATCGTAAAGCGCATAGACCCGGGGTGAGAACTCGCCGCCAAACAGTTCGTCGTCGTTGTAACGCAGGCCGGTGGTCACCGAGAAGTCGTCGGTCAGGCCCCACTCCACTTCCGAGTAAACAGCGGCAATCCAGCGGTCAACACTGCGCACGGCACCCGGGATATTGGAGGTGAGCAAACCGTTGGTTTCGTCCGTCAGCTTTTCCTGCTTGTACTGGCCACCCACGGTAACCACGTGATCACCCCAGAACCGTGTTGCCTGGGTATCCAGCATCGACACCTGCTCTTTCTTGGTCTGGTCCTGCACCCGTTCGGAAAGATCGTGCTGAACAAAGCTCCTGGTCATCCAGTTACCGTAGTTACCGGCGTGGGAGAGCACGTAAACGTCTTTGTCGTAGACGTAGGTTGACCCGGTTTCATCCTGGGCCACGCTTTTGCCCGGGGTGCTGGTTTCTTCCAGTCGGGAGCTGTCATAGCTCAGGGCAAATTCGTTTTGGTTATCCGGGGTGAAAATCAGCTTGGCTCCGCCCATCGTGCGCTTGCTTTCCGGGGTACTTCTGGCGGAATCGTCGGCGCCGGCGAAATCGCTTTCATCGTCACCCGACCAGGACGCGTTAACCTCGGCACTCAGCAAACCTTCCACCAACGCACCACCGGCAAACAGGCTGGTTTGCTTGCTGTCGTTGCTCACATCGTTAAAGGACTTGGTGTATTCGGAGGAAATAGTGCCAGCCCACTCACCCCGGTTTTTACGGGTTATGATGTTGATGACACCACCCATGGCCTCAGAGCCATAGAGTGAAGACATGGGCCCGCGGATCACTTCCACCCGCTCGATCATGGAGATCGGCGGCAGGGCAATCTGCTTGCCACCATCCTGGCCATTGGTGTTTACCGATCGCCCTGCAGACACCGGCCGGCCATCTACCAGGTAAAGCGTGTAGCTGTCGTCCATACCCCGGATACTGATGTCCTGTGCCCCGCCACCACCGGTCACGTACACACCCGGAATGTTATTCACCGCATCGACAATGCTTTTGTAGGATTTCTTGGCCAGTTCATCACTGGAGATCACCGAAATACTCGCCGGCGCATCGGAGATGTTCTGCTCAAACCCCGATG
This sequence comes from uncultured Marinobacter sp., assembly GCA_964446185.1. Taxonomy (GTDB): domain Bacteria; phylum Pseudomonadota; class Gammaproteobacteria; order Pseudomonadales; family Oleiphilaceae; genus Marinobacter. The sequence goes on from CAYUNQ010000166.1 coordinate 1,364, forward strand.
CTGTAACTACAATTTCACCAAGTTCAACCGGGGCCGGCTGGGCAAAAGCAGCTCCGGCATTCACCAGTGCGATCGCGGAGGCCAGAAGAGGACGACGCATGAAAGCTCCTTGTGTTGTGCAACGTTGACTTTTGACTCGCCATGCAGATGCGAATCATTATTAGTTGCGACTACATTAACACAAGGCAAGGGTTCAGGTGTTGATATGATCTGTTCCAGTATCCGGAACAATGCCCTCCGCTAAGCAGGGGCCGGCCAGCCAGGCCATGGGTACCGAGCTTCTCAAATGGGCAATAAAAGCCCGCACCCGGCGCGGCAGATGGCCGTGGGGGTAAAGCAGGGTTACCGGCAAGTCCGGGCCACGCCAATCTGGCAGGCAGCGGCGGAAACTGCCGGGATGGGCGCGCATACGCTGTTCTACCAGCCAGTCCGGCATCAGCCCCAGGCCCCGGCCAGCGGCGATGGCATCGCCCTGAACACAGAACTGGTCAACCGTAAACTGTCGCTCCGGGGCGGATAGCGGATAGGTCCCCTGGGCAGAATTGTGCAGCACCGTTCCCCCGCCATGGCGGTTTAGCATATCCACCCAGGCATACCGGCCGAGCTCTCCCGGCGTTGCAGGTAAACCGGCCTGCTCCAGGTAGCCGGGGCTGGCATACACACTCTGGGCAAGCAGGCCCAGGCGCTCCTGTCGCAACGGGCATTCGGGCGCGGCGCCCAGCCAGAGGCAGATGCCGTTATCCAGTTTTTCCGGCACCCGCTGCTGGGTATGCAGCGCCACCCGCATGTCCGGGTATTCGTCCATGAAGGCTTCCACCACGCCGGCAAACCAGCCGCGCACCAAGGATTCATGGCAGCACAGCTCCAACCGGCCGCTGACCTCCTCTTTCAGTTCATCCAGGGCTTCCCGCCCCCGGGCGGCCAGCTCAAGAATGTCGTTGCTGTATCGATAGAACACCCGCCCCGCGTCGTTCGGTACAACCTTTCTGGACTGGCGCAGCAGCAACGGCTGACCCACTGCCTCCTCCAACTGGCGAATCCGGCGGCTGAGGGTAGATTTCGGGCAACCGAGATCCCGGGTACTGGCGGTCAGGCTGCCGGTACGAACTACCGAGACAAAGGCTTCCAACTCTTCAAGGTCGTACATAGGGCGTTCCATATTTTGCAACAGACCGTTCCAATTTAAGGCTTTAAATTATTAATGCGAACCATTATCATTCTTTTCCACTTTGAATTGCAAACTATCTAACGCCACGGCATGGAGTATTTCCGGTATGTCACAGCTATCAAACCGCCTTCGCAGCACACTGCTTCATACCTTGGTCGCTGTAGCCGTGGGTTCTGCCGGCCTCGGCAAAGCCCTGGCCGATACCCGAACCGTTGAATCCGCCTACGGGCCGGTTGAAATCAGTGGCCAGCCCGAGCGCGTGGTCACCCTGTACGAAGGCGCGCTGGATGCCGCGCTGGCGGTTGATGCCAATGCCGTGGGAGCTGTCATTACCCGTGGCGGCAGCGACGTGGCCGGTTACATCAAATCCGAAGCCGGCGACATCGCGATTGTCGGTGCACCGGCGGAAACCAACATCGAAGCGGTAATTGCCGCCCGGCCAGACCTGATCCTGGCGCCGCCGCGCATTAACCAGCAGCAGGTGGCGTTGCTGTCCCGGATTGCCCCGGTGGTTGCCTCCAACGTGCCCATGTTCCAGCCAGACAGCTGGGAGCAGGAAACCCGCCTGTTCGCCAAGGCCATGGGCCGCGAAGCCGAGGCTGAAAAGGTAATCGGACAGGTGAAGGCGCGCATTGCCGAAGTGGCGGAAGTGGTCGCCGCAAAGATCCCGGCCGGTCAGCGTGATGCCGCCCTGGTACGCTGGATGCCCCAGGGGCCGCTGGTGATGGCTGAGGGCCTGTTTTCTGCATCGCTGCTGCAGGCCGTGGGTTTTGAACTGACCGACAAGGATCTGGTGAAAGAAGGACGCCCGCACAGCGAGCCTCTGAGCCTGGAAAACCTGTCCAGCATGGACCAGAGCTGGGTATTCCTGGCCACGCTGAACGAAGACGGCGACAAGGCACTGGATGCCGCCCGCAAGTCCCCGGCCTTTGCCCGGCTGAATGCGGTGCAGAATGACCAGGTGATCAGTGTCAGCGGTCAGCTCTGGACCAGCGCCACCGGCCCACTTGCCGCCCTTGCGATCCTGGATGATATCGAAGCTGCCGTGAACGCAATCCAGCCCTGAAGGCCAAGCCCTTGAACGCTTTATCCCCAAACCGCGCGGTTGCGTCTCGCGCCGTTTTCCCGCCGCTCCTTGCGGCGGGATTTTTGTTGTTTCTGATTGTCGTGGCCAGCCTGCTCTATGGTGCGGGCCCGGTCTCGCCCGGCGAAGCCTTTATGGTGCTCGCCGGCAGCGGCAGTGAAGAAGCCCGGTTTGTGGTGAGTGAATTGCGACTGCCACGCACGGTCATCGGCCTGGTAACCGGGCTGGCACTCGGCCTGGCCGGTGCCCTGCTGCAATCCATGACCCGCAACCCGCTGGCCGAACCCGGCCTGCTCGGAGTCAGCGCCGGCAGTGGCTTTGCCGTGGCCCTGGCGATTCTGTTTGGCGCCAGCACTGCCACCCTGACCAGCTTCGTTGCGCAGCTGGGGGCCCTGGCCGGTTGCGCGCTGGTCATCGCGGCCACCCGGGTGCAGGGGCTGGGTAACGACCCGGTTCGCCTGATTCTGGCCGGCGCCACCCTGACCGGCCTGTTGCTGGCACTCACCTCCATGCTGATGCTGATGGACCAGCGCGCCGCTGATGAAATCCGTTTCTGGATTACCGGCAGTATTGCCGGCAAACCGCTCAGCATGCTGCACGCCACCCTGCCCTCGATCCTGGCGGCGCTGGTGCTGATTGCCATCGTTGCCCGGCCGCTGGCGGCCATGGCACTGGGCGAAAAAGCGGCCGTCGGTTTGGGTCACCATCCCGGGCGCATCCGGTTTCTGATCGTGCTCACGGTGGCCTTGCTGGTGGGCTCTGCCACCGCCCTGGCCGGGCCGCTGATTTTTGTCGGGCTGGTGGTGCCATTCATCGCCCGGGCGTTTTCCGGGCCGGATATCCGCAGAACCCTGTGGCTGTGTGTGCCGGTGGGGCCTGCGGTTGTGCTGGCCGCCGATGTGGTCTCGCGCCTGATCGCCGCCCCGGCGGAATTGCCCCTGGGCGTGGTCACCGCCCTGATCGGCGCCCCGGTATTGCTGGCGATTGTTCGCGCCGGCCGTATGCCGTCCCTGTAACCCCGAGGCTCTCAGATTGATCATTCCGGATAAACGTAACACCGTGGCCAACAGCAGCCTTTTGCTGGCGCTGCTGATCGCGGTTATTACCTCGCTGTCTATGGGAACCGTTCAGGTTTCACCACCGGATGTGGTGCAGGCACTCATGGGCAGCGCAGACCCGATGACAGAGTTCGTGATTAACGAACTTCGGCTGAGCCGGGTCATCGCCGGCCTGCTCAGCGGCGCCGCCCTGGCCATGGCCGGCTGCCTGATGCAGACCCTGGCGCGAAACCGCCTTGCCACGCCGGGTATTATCGGGATTGATAATGCTGCCACTGCCTTTGCCGTGGCTTCTGTGGTGGGTGTAGGCCTGTCCCTGGCACCTTCAGCCATGGCCCTCGCAGGCGCAGCCGCGGCCACAGCTATTGCCTTTGGCCTGGCCGGAGCCAACGGCACCCGGGGTTACCGGTTTATTGTGGCCGGCATCGGCATTGGTGCCATCGCTGGCGCGGTTACCCAGGTGATGCTCAGCCGGGT
>CAYUNQ010000167.1:0-2259 GCA_964446185.1 uncultured Marinobacter sp.
CTTCGGCGTGTTTGCGCTGTTCGTCGTTATCGGAGTACTTGGAAATGTCCAGCCACTGGGCCACGTAGGTGGAGAAGGCACGGCCGCCTTCTACGTAGCTCTTCATGGTCAGCAGCATGCGGCGGACATCCGGGTGTACCAGGATCGGGTCAGCGGCTTTTTCGGGCTGCTGGGCACCGGTCGGCGCGCGGCTCTGGATACGCTCGTTGGCATACTCGCGGGCGCTTTGCAGGGAGGCTTCGGCGGCGCCGATGCCCTGGATGCCCACACCCAGGCGCTCGTAGTTCATCATGGTGAACATGGCGGCCAGGCCTTTGTTTTCTTCGCCGACCAGCCAGCCTTTGGCACCGTCAAAGTTCATGACGCAGGTGGCAGAAGCCTTGATACCCATCTTTTTCTCGATGGAACCGCAGCTGAACTGGTTGCGCTCGCCCAGGGAGCCGTCGTCGTTCACCAGGAACTTGGGCACCAGGAACAAAGAGATGCCTTTCGGGCCTTTCGGCGCGTCCGGCAGCTTGGCCAGCACCAGGTGGATGATGTTCTCCGCCATGTCGTGCTCGCCCCAGGTGATGAAAATCTTGGTGCCAGTCACGTTGAAGGAGCCGTCGTCGTTCGGCTCGGCTTTGGTGCGGATAATGCCCAGGTCGGTACCGGCGTGGGGCTCGGTCAGGTCCATGGCACCGGACCAGACGCCGGAGTACATGTTGGGCAGGTACTTCTCTTTCAGCTCCTGGCTGCCGTGGGCGTCCAGGGCCAGGCAGGCACCGGCGGTGAGCATCGGAGCCAGGCCGAAGGCCATGTTGGCGCCCTGCATCATTTCTTCAAACTGGGCCACCAGGGTTTTCGGCATGCCCATGCCACCGAACTCGGGGTTGCCACCCAGTCCGTTCCAGCCACCTTCAACGATGGTCTGGTAGGCTTCTTTGAAGCCTTCCGGGCTGGTTACTTCACCCTCATTCCACTGACAGCCCTGCTCGTCTGCTTCGCGGTTCAGGGGCGCCAGCACGCCGCTGGTGATTTTACCAGCTTCTTCAAGAATGGCATCAGCGGTGTCGGGGTCTACGTTTTCTGCAATCTTCGGCAGAGATGCCCACAGGGAGGGTGCATCAAACACTTCGTTCAGAACGAAACGCATGTCACGAAGGGGTGCCTGATAATCAGCCATGTATAACTCTCCAGAAATTCAGTCAGTCACTTGGCGAACCGGATAACAACGCCTTTTTTGTAAAGGTCTTCTGGTTCGCCCGCTCGGCTATGTGTCCGAAACAAGATTGTTATTCTGTGGCCCGCCATTCTACCTCAAACGTGCCACCAAACTCATGAAAAAAGCCCGCCTCCTGCGGGAGTACGGGCTTTTTCACTGCCATCAACCAGATAGCGGCCCCGCCTTAGAAAGCGAAGGCTTCTTCCGGCATATCCAGCAGGGTGTCGGCACCCGCCAGCATGGTTGCCGCGTGGGTCTTGGTGCGCGGCAGCATACGGGTGAAGTAGAAGCGCGCAGTCTGGAGCTTGGCGTTGTAGAACATCTCTTCAGGGCTGCCCTCAGCCAGTTTCTCCTGGGCGACCTTGGCCATACGGGCCCACAGGTAGGCGAACACGGCGTAACCGGAGTACATCAGGTAGTCGACAGAGGCCGCACCCACTTCTTCACGGTTCTTCATGGCGGTCATGCCGACCTTCATGGTCAGATCGCCCCACTCCTTATTGATCGCAGCCAGCGGCTCGATGAACTCTTTCAGCTGTTCGTTATCTGCATTTTCTTTGCAGAATACGTGCACCTGCTTGGTGAACACTTTCAGGGCTTCGCCCTGGGTCATCAGAACCTTACGGCCCAGCAGGTCCAGCGCCTGGATGCCGGTGGTGCCTTCGTAGATCATGGAGATACGGGCGTCACGGACGTTCTGCTCCATGCCCCACTCGGCGATGTAGCCGTGGCCACCAAATACCTGCATACCCAGGTTGGCAGACTCGTAACCGATCTCGGTCAGGAACGCCTTGGCGATCGGGGTCAGGAAGCCCAGCAACGCGTCCGCGTGCTTGCGCTCTTCTTCATTCTTGCCGGCGTGCACGATATCTACCTGCTGGCCAGCCATGTAGATCAGGGCACGAGCGGCCTCTGCAACGGCTTTCTGGGTCAGCAACATGCGCCGCACGTCGGGGTGCACGATGATCGGATCGGCGGGTTTGTCCGGCTGTTTGGGGCCGGTCGGTGCACGCATCTGCAGCCGATCCTTCGCGTAGGCCAGCGCGTTCTGGTAG
>CAYUNQ010000167.1:2269-5060 GCA_964446185.1 uncultured Marinobacter sp.
TGATCGGGTCAGCAATGCCTTCCGGGTTCTTAGGACCACTCAGGGAACGCATAGCCAGACGCTCTTTGGCATACGCCAGTGAGCCCTGGAAGCCCAGTTCGGCAGCACCCAGACCCTGGATAGCAGTACCGATACGGGCGGTGTTCATGAAGGTGAACATGCAGTTCAGGCCTTTGTTCTCCGGCCCGATCAGCCAGCCCTTGGCACCGTCGAAGTTCATCACGCAGGTGGCGTTGCCGTGAATACCCATCTTGTGCTCCAGGGAGCCACAGGATACCGCGTTACGCTCGCCGGCAGAGCCGTCTTCGTTCGGCAGATGCTTGGGCACGATGAACAGGGAGATACCCTTGGTACCTTCCGGTGCGCCAGGCAGACGAGCCAGTACGATGTGGACGATGTTATCGGCCATGTCGTGCTCGCCAGCGGAGATGAAGATCTTGGTGCCGGTGATGCTGTAGGAGCCGTCAGCGTTCGGCTCGGCCTTGGTACGCAGGGTGCCCAGGTCAGAACCACAGTGCGGCTCGGTCAGGCACATGGTGCCGGTCCACTCGCCACTGATCAGCTTGGTCAGGTAGGTCTGCTTCTGCTCTTCACTGCCGTGAGCTTCGATGGTGTTGGTGGCGCCGTGGCTCAGGCCCGGGTACATGCCCCACGACCAGTTGGCAGTACCAACCATTTCACTCATCACCAGGCTCAGGGAGTGCGGCAGGCCCTGGCCACCGTAGGTCGGGTCTGCAGCCATGGACGGCCAGCCGCCTTCCACGTACTGCTGGTAGGCTTCTTTGAAACCGGTGGGAGTTTTAACCCCGTCTTCGCTCCAGGTGCATCCTTCCTGGTCACCAACCTGGTTCAGCGGAGACAGCACCTGCTCACAGAACTTTGCACCTTCCTGGATAATGGCGTCCACCATATCCGGAGTTGCGTCTTCGGCACCTTCCAGACTGGCGTAGTGCTGCTCGCTGTCCAGCAGCTCGTTCAGTACGAATCTCATTTCACGCAGGGGCGCTTTGTATTCAGGCATGGAATCCACCTCGGTTTCGGTCTCGGCTGAATGCAGTAACAGCCTTTAGCCTTGGGTTTGCTCAGACACCACGATGCGCTGCACCGCAGCCTTAATTAAACACTTGTTTGAAACATACGTTTTGAGGCACGGAATTGTCAATAGCCCTGAGCAAATTTTGTGTGGTCCAGCCTGCAGACCTGTCAGCCATCAAATAGCGGAGTGATATTCAGAAAGTCTGCCAGCCGGGCCGGAAGGCGCCCGGTTTCGTTGTCATCCAGGCGCGGCAGTATGCCCAGGCACGGAGCCGGAATGTGGTTGACCAGGTAACCGAGGGTTTCCTGTTCGCAGCTCATGGTTTCCGGCTCCGGGTGGTTGGCAACCCAGCCGGCTACCGTCAGGCCGTCATTCTGAATGGCCTCCACCGTGAGCATGGCGTGGTTGATACAGCCAAGTTTGAGAGGGACCACCAGAATCACCGGCAGTTTCAGCTCGCGCGGTACAGCGGCGTAGGTTTCCCGGTCGTTCAGGGGCACCCGCCAGCCGCCGGCGCCTTCCACCAGCATGAGGTCGGCCGGACGGATCTGCATGCCCCGGCAGAAGCCGATGAGGCGTTGGGCGGTCAATTGTTTGCCGGCTTGTTGGGCGGCTACGTGTGGGGCAATGGCGGGTTCGAGGGCGATGGGGTTGATGGCGTCGTAGGACAGCTGTTCGGTCATTGCCGCCTGCAGCATCAGGGCGTCGTCATTGCGCAGCCCGTCGGGGGTCTGTTCGCACCCTGACGCGATGGGTTTCATGGCGAGGGTGCGTTTGCCCTGGGCTTTGGCGGCCTCGAGGATGGCGGCGGCGACGATGGTTTTGCCTACGCCGGTGTCGGTGCCTGTTACGAAATAGGTTTTCTTTGCCATTTTCTGGAGGTCCTACTGTATCGGTTTCGGGTGCAAGGTGAGGATGTGGTGTGTCTTTCCGGGACACGCTCAAGACTTCCCTGTGCGCTTAGGTCGGGCCATCCCTGGCCCTCTATAGTCCCGGAAAGACACACCACACCCTCACCGCAAACTTTCGAGGTTGACGTCCTCATCCGGTCATTGAAAGTCGTAGTCAGATCGGCTTTGACCAGTACAACCAGCCTGCATGGTAGCTGGCGATGATCTCACCGTTTTCCAGTGTCGGATAAGCGGCACACATCGCCTTGAACCTTCCCGGAGCGGTAACGGTTCTGCGTCGCTCTTCGCCTTTGAACACGGCACCCAGGTGCTTGAGCTCACGGTTCAGGGCCATGGGGGAATCATAGGGCAAGGTGAGGGTTGCCGTCTCGAGGGTGGAACCGGGGAGTTGCCGGCTGGTTAATTGCTGCCAGTCGGTATGGTGGGTAAAACGGTTTACGTGGGGCTGGCCGGGGTCGGCCTTGGACCAGGCTTGCTTGAGTTCTTGCAGGGTGCCATCCAGCAGGGTGGAGATGACCAGGGTGCCGCCGGGTTTGAGGATTCTCTGGCATTCGGCCAGGATGGCTTCCGGGCGGGTGCTCCACTGGATCATCAGGTTGCTGAAGACCAGGTCGGCGCTGTTGTCCGCCAGAGGGAGCTGTTCGGCGTCTGCGTTGAGCCAGGTTATGGTTTCGGGGCTACAGCCTTTGGCCTGCTGAAGCATGCCGGGGGACAGGTCTGCGCCGGTGATGGCGGCATTCGGGTACCGGCTTGCCAGTTTGCGGGTGAACCAGCCGGTGCCGCAGCCAAGGTCCAGGATGTTGGCCGGCTCCGGGTTCTCCTTAATCTGCTCGAGCATGGTGTC
>CAYUNQ010000168.1:0-5021 GCA_964446185.1 uncultured Marinobacter sp.
TCGTACAGGCGCTCGGGATGCAGCTGGCGCAGCCGGGCCAGGTGCATGAATTTCGGGTGCGCCCGGTTCAGCATCTGCAGCAGCATGAAGTCAGACACATCCGCCACACCGCCCTGCCCTGGCGCACCTACTCGCTCGGCGATGTTGCGGGCCCGCTCCTGCATCAAGCCAGCCATTTCGCCGACGAACCGCTGCAAGCGCGGGGCCGAGCGCACACTGAGCATGGTGGGCAGGAAGTTGGGGTCCATCACCAGGCTGCCATCCGGGCGTTTTTCCAGGATCCGGCCGATGGCGACAGAAGCATAGGCACTGCGATCGTCCCGCTCCAGCATCAGGCGCGGCGCAACCCGGCCGACATCAATGCTGTGGGCGTCGCCATCAATGGAATGCAGATCCCGGATTTCCACGGTCTGGGCACGAAAACGCCCGGCTACCGGGGCATCCGGCCACTCCACTTCGGCCAGGGTGTCACTGCCCAGCGGCAGCGCCAGATACACCACCTGGTTGGCCACCGACGCATCGGTGATTTCCAGGGGCTCCGGCATCACATCGTCCTGGGGCAGATTGAACCGGGTACCATCCGGAAACAGTCCGGACGCCCGCACCAGGCCAACCCGGCCAAAGCTCAGGTACTCGGCGTTCAGCTCCAGGTCACTGAAGCCATACAGGTAGTCCGAGACCGCCAGCGCCCGCTCGTTGATCTGGTGTTCCAGATATCGTTGCTGCTGCTGGAAGTGCTGGGGCTTGATAAACAGCCCGTCACTCCAGACGACTCGATTGGTAGCTGCCATCAGGTATCTTCCGAACGTCTGAGTTGTACTTCCCGCTCACGCAGGTTGACCAGCAGGTGGTATTGGCCGCCGATGGGGTCCACCTTGACCACTTTTTTCCACTGGGACAGGTTGGGATAGGCGTAGAAGGCAATCACCCCGATAAACCGGGTGTCCTTGCTGATTTCGAACGGTGCTACGTACTTGAACTGCCCCGGTACCAGGGTGTAATCGCTGTGGTCCACGTAGTTCCGGCCTAGGGACTTTTTCAGGTCGTTCAACAGCTGGTCAAAGTCGCCGGCCATCAGCAGGGAGCTGTCCCGCAGCTCAATGATCTGATAGGCAATCGGCGTGGGGGCCAGGGATTGGTTGGGGTTCACATCTGGCTCCGCCAGCATGGTCAGAGCCACTCGGCTGGGCAGGTCTTCCGGATAACCCACGGGGATATCGGGGTCCCACAACACCTTGGCGGTCTTGGTCACCGCGTTGTAGGGAGTGCTGCACCCCATTATCAGCATGACAATAGCCAGCAAGCTCCATTTGCAGTACTTCATGAAAGGTTCTCCCTCTGTAATTGGCGCAAGTGTTGGTCGTAGGCCTGGTCGAACACCTCCTGGAAGAGGCGTTCAAATCCCTGCTGACGACTGGATCTGAGTTCCTGGTAATAGTGTTGGTACATGTTCCAGGCCCAACGGCCTTCGTCTTCGTTGTCTTGCAGGCCACGGCGGTAGCCGTGGAACCGGCGCAACAGGGCCTCCGGCGAGAAGGCATAAAGAATGGCTTCCAGGGCTTCCCGAATGGCTTCGCGGGTGGCCTGCTGGTGATGGTTCAGGCTCTCCAGGCTTTCCCGAACCGCAGCCGGGGCAGACAGGTGCACCGGGCTGCGCTCGGCGGCAAACAGGGTCTGCATGGTGCCGGTGTAGTCATCACCCAAGCGCAACGGGTTGTCTTCAATCGGCTGCAGGCGGGTGCGCAGGGCCCGGTGCCGTGAATCCTCACCCTGATGCAGGGCCAGCAGGCCTTCGACCGTGGCTTTCAGGGTCTGGCCGGCTTCCTCCAGGAACAGGCGCATTTCATCGCTGTCGGCAAAATCGATGTCGGCTTCCATACCGCGCATCAGGGGGGCACCGCTGATGTGTTGCCGGCTGGTGTCTTTGGTTTCCCGGCTGTGTTCCCTGAACTCTGACATTCCCTGTCGCTCCTGTGTGTCGTACCCGTGCTTGCGGGCGTTACGGTTCATTGGCAGGCCCATGGCCACATCCCGGTTTTCCCGGTATTCATCGCTGACCTCGGCCGAGCGGGCAAACCAGGACTGGTCACTCGCCAACAGTTCGGGGGCTTCTTCCGCAGGCTGGCGGGCCGTTTCCTGCCAGGGCGCCAACGGGTCATCACTGACCGGCTCACCGGCCGGTGTGTGCAGCCCCTCGAGGGGCTCCCGGCCATCCGGCATCCTCTGACCGGTTTCTGCCCGCAACAGTGAATCTTCCTCCACATCCACCAGCTGCCGGTCCTGCCCGGAGCTTTCTTCCAGCTCTGAGCGGTCAACCGCATCACCGTTCAGCTCTGCCCGCATCCGGTAACGGCCGATGGTCAGGGTGTCACCATGACTCAGCCGCGCCCTGCGGCCCCGGCCCACCGGCTGGCTGCTGCTGTTGATGTAGGTGCGGCCACTGCGGTCAATCAGGCAGAAGCCACCATCCAGGAAGCGAACCTCGGCATGGCCGGCTACGGCGCCGGTGCGATGGGGCGACAACCGCCAGGTGTCGTTGGCCGCCGTGCCAATCGACCCGCCACCGGTTCCGAAACGGTGTTCAATACTGGCACCACCGCCGGTTTCGGTCGGGTTGATGATCACCAGGGTTAATGCTGCTGTCCGGTTTGACACCTGTCTGGCTCCTTGCCTTATCGTCGTATCTGGATGCGCACCACCGGGCGTTCACGGGCCCGGTCCGGTGTCACAAAGGAATTCCAGCCCAGCCGCACATCCTCACCCAGCTGCATGGGCCGGATATCTTTGGGCCGCATTTGCAGCTCCAGGTCGTAGGCCAGCTGCTCCCGGGTGGTGAATTCCACCAGCTTCACCAGGCGCTCATGGTCCCGGCCGTTGGGCAGGAAATCCGCAAAGCGCTGCCGGCTCAGGTTGCGCAGGCGCAGGATAAACTTGCCGCTGCGGTCCCGGATGCTGGAGCCAACCAGGGTGTCCTGGCCCAGGCTGGCATTGGCCTGGCCCAACCGTGTTTGCTGGTCTTGCCCGATGGCCACCTTGCGCAACACCCACTGCTCGATGCTGACGTCGTCCAGGTCGAAACAGTGCGCGACAATACCGCTGACCACTTCCGGCGACCGGCTGCGCCCCGCCATCTGGCCGGCGTAGGCCAGCATCTTGGACCAGTTGACCGGTGTGGCTTCCCGCAGGCGGCTGTCACCCAGACCGACCAGGGAAAACACCAGCTCGGAAAACCCGTCGCTGGCGCCGGGCTGAAACCGCACGTAGTACCGGTACTTGCGCCAGGCCCGGTGGAACAGGGTGACCAGCCGGTGATTGAAAAAGTCCAGGAAATGCCGGCGCACCCCAAGGTTCTGGCCCGCTTCCCAGGCCAGGTCCTCTAGGTAGTAGCCCGGCAACGGCGACTGGGAGCCGTGCAGGCCGAGAAAGCTCACTTCCATCTGGTAAGGCGCGTGCTCGTGTTCCGGTGACAGGGCCGAAACCACGTCGCTACCCGGAAAGCCCAGGCCGGCCGAGGCCGAAAACCGGATACGCTCCTGGCGGGGCTCGCCGCTGCCGGAGCTTTCCAGATCGTCACCATGGTGCCGGTGAATCAGATCCACCAGCTGGAAAAAACTGTAACGCCGCGCGTTGCCGAGGACAGGTTCCAGCCCGGCTACATCAGCGGCTGCTGACCTTGCTGTAACGTCCATGTGTACCGTTCCTGGTTGTCTGTATTCACCACTTCCAGCTGGTGAAAGGCATTGATACTCGCGTAAAGCGCAAAAAACTGGCTCAGTACCGTTCCGAACAGGTACAGATCCCCTTCGCTGCCGAAATTCTGCTGATCCAGCTTCAGCACTGAACGAATACCCCGCACCGGCAAGCCGCGAACCATGCGGTCCACCGGCTGAGTGGTGATCTCACTGATGCCCGCCAACCGTTTCTGGGACACCCGCTCGGCCTGCCGGTCGACCAGCGCCCGAAAGTCGTATACCCGCAGCACGGTGCGCAGGGCATCCACATCCAGCATCGACAGGTAGTTCAGGGACAGATTGGAAATCAGCGTCCACAACAGGCTGCCGTCCAGCGTTGGCCGTAGCGTGGCCGTGGGCCGGGTAATGTTGCTGAACGAGGCAAACGCCGGGGTGGTCTCGGTGGCCATGCAGATCTCACCCACGGCCAGTTGCTGGGGCAACTGCCGGTTGGTGCAGGTCAGCGTGAGTGACACCGCTTCCTGGCGGCTCATGCATTCGGACTCGTCGCCCCGGACAAACGAGATGTAGTGATCAAAGCCATCACCGCGCACGCTTTCACGGGTCCGCACCCGGTAATACAGCGCCGTGCGGCCACGGTCCCGCTCCACCTCATGCTGAAAACTCTCGAATGCGGTGTACAGCCGCGGTTCCCCCCGGCCGGAACGCCCTTCAAGCCAGCCTTCCACCTGTTCGATGCTGAACACTTCAAAGTGCTCCGGACAGCGGCTGGACGGTGAAATACGGTACTCGGTCTGCCGGCCGTTCAGGTCCACTGGCTCGCCTTCGTGGCTGAACAGGTTGACCGCCGGGGTACAGTAGAGCTGAAGGGAGTCCCGGGTGACCCGAGCATCGGGCGGCAGAATCCGGCTGAAATGAAAACGCAGACTGATCTCATCGGCCTGCACCGCCGGCAACCGGGACTTGAGGCCGGCAATATCGATAAACCGGAAGGCCTCGGGAAAGCTCAGGTATTCCTGGATGATGCGGTAGGCGGCGTAGGCATTCTTCGGATACGGCAAAATTGCTTCATCGGCAGCAAAACCCACCGGCTGCAACAACGACGACGGCAGGTTGTAGACATTCTCGCCCACCACCAACTCCATACGGCTGAGGTAATGGTTCAGCCACAGGTACAGGGTTTCAGCGGTGTGGTTATCCCCACCCAGATAGAACCGCAGGCTGTCCAGCCCCAGACCATTCAACGGCTGGTCCGTATGCAGGGCCAGGTCGACGGTGACCGAAGACACTTCCCGGGAATGCTCGGCATGGGCGTCCGCCACACTGACC
>CAYUNQ010000169.1:0-1986 GCA_964446185.1 uncultured Marinobacter sp.
ACGGTTGTGAAGCCGTGGCAAGCAGCATCCGGGGAGACGGGGGCAGCGCCGAAGCCTTCGCCTGCCACATTGGCGAGATGGACCAGATTGAAGCCGTGTGGGAGCACATTGCAAAAGAGCACGGCAAGCTGGATATCCTGGTAAATAACGCCGCGGCTAACCCGTATTTTGGCCCGGTGGAAGACACCGATCTGGGTGCTTTCCACAAAACCGTGGATGTGAACATCCGCGGCTACTTCTTCATGTGTGCCCGTGGTGCCCAGCTGATGAAAAAGAACGGTGGTGGCTCTATTGTGAACGTGGCGTCTGTAAACGGCGTAAACCCCGGCCACTTCCAGGGCATCTACTCGGTGACCAAGGCGGCGGTGATTTCCATGACCAAGTCCTTCGCCATGGAGCTTGGCCAGCAGAACGTTCGGGTGAATGCCTTGTTGCCGGGCCTGACCGACACCAAGTTCGCCAGTGCCCTGACCACCAATGAGGCCATCAAGAAGCAGGCCATGGCCCATATTCCGATGAAGCGGGTGGCAGACCCGGACGAAATGGCCGGTACCGTGTTGTACCTGGTGTCCAACGCGTCCAGCTACACCACCGGTGCCTGCATTAACGCAGACGGTGGCTATCTGACCGTCTAGCGGTACAAGCCTGACCAGCAAAAAGCCCGGGCGATTGAAAATCATCCGGGCTTTTTGTTGGCTGAAACGAAACCTCAGCTACAGGTCAGGGTGGCTTTCTGTTCGCCGGTCAGATTGACGTAGTCTTCCACCCACCAGACCACGCCCCAGTCGGCGTAGCGGTAGGCCAGTTTGGTGGAGCTGAACCCGGTAAGTACCAGCATCAGGACTGCGAGTCCGAAAAAGGCAGGGCGCTTGCTGAGCCTTTGATGATCCATCATGAAAGTCTCTCGGTAATAAGCCGTATGGAAAAATGTTGCATGCTTACTAAGATGCAAACCTTGCCTATACAATACGCTATCGCCGGTAGAACAGATGCCGGCACACCCGATGGAACCCTGGAGTCTGAATGTCAAAGTTCACTGTAGCCCGTGCGCGCCAGTTCATCTTCTCGCTTTACATGTCTTGCATCATGTCGCTAATGATCTCCGGCATTATTACGCTGATTAACACCGGTCCGTCGAACGGCTTCATGGCCAGGTGGGTCGGCGCCTGGCTGGTGGCCTGGGCGATCGCCTTTCCGCTGGTAGTTTTCATTGCGCCGCTGGCGGGCAAGATGGCGGATGCCACCGTTGCGAGGTTATCGGGCCCGAAATAACTTCCGGGCCTATTGAATAGAGGTGCTGGCGGAGTCTGCCCGGGATACAGCGGTACCGGTAGGCGGCCGGTAGTGCAGGGAGTGCAGGACCCGGTCGAGTACCGCCCGGCCATTCCAGGCCGGAGAGTTATTGACCATGCCCACGATTGCCCAGGTGGTGTTGTTCTCATCCCGGGCGAAACCGGCGATGGAGCGCACGTCTGCCAGGGTGCCGGTTTTGATACGGCCTTCGCCGTCCATTCCCGTGTTGCGCAGCCGGCTGGCCATAGTTCCGTCCATGGCAATGATCGGTAGCGAGGCCATCAGATCAGAGGCATAGGGGCTGTCCCAGGCATGCTGCAGGATGCGGGCACCCTGCCGGGCAGTAATGCGGCCATGGCGGGTCAGGCCGGAGCCGTTGTCGATCACCATGCCGGCGGTATTGATGCCTTTGTTTTCCAGCCAGTCGTAAATGGCCCGGATACCGGCTACCCGGTCATCGTTGTCTGTGTCTTTCCGTACTTCTGCACCTACGGCCAGAAGCATTTGCCGGGCCATTACGTTGCTGCTCCACTTGTTGATGTCCCGCACCATGGTGACCAGGTCCGGTGAGGTGGTTCGCATCACCAGGCGCAGGTCGTCCGGTGTTCGCTCAAAACGGTCGCCGCCGCTCACGATAATGCCCATTTCTGACAGCACCGTGCGAATGGTCGAGGCGGAATAACGTTCGTGGGG
>CAYUNQ010000169.1:1996-4913 GCA_964446185.1 uncultured Marinobacter sp.
AACACCGGCGTCCAGTCAAAATCCCGCCGGGCAGGGCAGGGGCCTTCCGGTACCGCGGTTACCCGGTTGTCGATGGTGACTTCGGCAAGGTTGGGGGTGGTCCAGGCCTGGGTGCCGCGTTCGTCTGCCCGTACCTGGAAATGCAGCAGGTTCAGGTTGGTCAGGTACGCCGAAGGTTCCACCAGAAAGGGTGCGTGCGGGTTATTGCCGTTATCTTCAAAGTGCGGGAAGCCACCATCAACCCGGAAATAACTGCCGTCCAGCACCAGGTCGCCGCTGATCCGGTTTATTCCCATGTCTTTGAGTTCCCGGAGTGTGCTCCACAGCCGCTCCAGGGTCAGCTTCGGGTCGCCACCGAAGCGTACATAGAGGTTACCTTCCAGGGTATCGCCCACCATCTGGCCGTCGGTCAGAAAATCGGTATTCCAGTGGTGGTTGGGGCCCAGCAGCTCCAGGGCAGCGTAGGTGGTTACCAGCTTCATGATGGAGCCGGGGTTCATCAACTGGTCCGCGTTGACATACTGGTCGATGCCCGGGCCGTTCAGGGGCACGGCGGCAACGCTCAGGCCTTGCTCGTTGTTCAGGGATTTGGTGGCGTAGTCACGGATCTCGGAAGCCCACAGCCCGGAACTGGAGAAGCTTCTGGCCGCATCCTCCTGGCTCTGGGCCAGTGCCGGCGCGCTGAGTGAGAAGGCCGTAGCCGCAGCAATCAACAGACGGCTGGATTTTGAAAATCTCCAGAGTGAGCATGCACTCACCCTTGAACCTTGCAGTCGCATGGCCTGAGTCCCTTGTTAGCTTCTTTTCCTACCATAGCCCATCTTACGGGTTTGTACTATGCAAAAAAGTGATACATGACGTTAAAAAATGACAGTAGCCACGTTGTTTCTATTGAAGTTTTGTTTCAATTTTCCGCTGGGCTTTGTGAATCAGTGAGTTACTGTGACCCCGGGTTTGTGGCCCTGCAGCCAATGGTGAGTGCAAAATATGTGGGACAATGCCTGAAATACTCAACAACAAAGGGAAACATCCATGTTTCGAGCCCTCAAGCATCAGGTTAACGTGCTGGAGTCTGTGGCCACGTCTTCGTTTTCGGCCTGGCGCGGGTGTCTTGTGGTCAAGGCCGTGCCGCAACCGGAAAAGCCGCTGATTCTCTTTGATATTGAAGCCTGCCCGTTCTGCCGCAAGGTGAGGGAAGCGTTGACTGCCCTGCACCTGGATGCAGAGATTCGCCCGTGCCCGAAAGGCGGCCGGATTTTCCGGGCGGAAGCCGAGGCCGTTGGCGGCAAAAAGCAGTTTCCGTTGCTGGTGGACCAGAACACCGGTGAAACCCTGTATGAGTCAGACGCGATCGTGGAGTACCTGTTCCGCCAGTACGCCAATCGTCCTGTGCCGGGTTATTACAAAGGCAAATCCTGGCAAACCGCCCTTGGCGCGGCTGGCTCTGCCGCCAGTGAGTTGAGGGGCATGCGGGCGAGGCCAGCCAAGCGCCCGGCCCAGGCGCTGCATTTGTGGAGTTTTGAGGGCAGTCCCTTCTCCCGTTTGGTTCGAGAACGCCTGTGCGAATTCGAAATTCCCTACACGCTGCATAACCTGGGCAAAGAGCATTGGACCGAAATCGGCCCGGCGGTTCAGCGCATCAAGCCCGGCCCCTATGAGCCCAAGGCAGGCGGCAAGCGTGATGCGTTCTTTCAGGCGCACGGTCGGGTACAGGTGCCGTACCTGGAAGACCCCAACACCGGCCAGAAGCTGTTTGAATCTGCCCGTATCCTGGCCTACCTGGAAAAAGAATACGCCATGTGACGCGCAGGCTGCTCCGGGTATGGCAATCGTGCCCGGAGCAGGTATCATCGGCGCCGGTAACCTGACAGCCGATTCCGGGAGAGTGCGATGTATACGGGCCAGTGTTTGTGTGGCGAGATCAAGTTTGAATACGATGGCCCGCTTGGCCCCATCGCGTTGTGCCATTGCAGCCAGTGTCGCCGTGCCCACGGCAGTGCGTTTTCGGCCAGCGCGCCGGTTCAGAAAGTGCGTTTTCACTTTACCCGGGGCGAAGACAAGGTGACCGAATTCGAGTCTCGTCCAGGCAAGTACCGGGCCTTCTGCAGCTGCTGTGGCAGCCAGTTATACAGCCGGGTAGACGCCATTCCCGGTATTCTGCGTTTGCGCATCGGCGTGCTCGACGAACCGGTCGGCAAGAAAGCGGCCCAGCATGTCTACGTGGGGTCGAAGTCTGACTGGTTCGATATTACCGATGATCTTCCGCAGTTCGAGAAAACCGAAAGAACCAACGACCCGCACTGACCGCCTACTTCGCCGGAACCATTCTGTAGACCTTGCCCCTTGGTGAATCTGTCAGTAACCAGAGGGCGCCGTCTGGCCCCATGCGCACATCCCGGATGCGCTCGCCCAGCTCGGTCAACAAATCTTCCTCTTCGGTAACCTTCTCGCCATCAAGACTCAGGCGTACCAGTTTGCGCATTTTCAGCGCACCAACAAAAACATCACCCTGCCACCGGGGAAACAGCTCCCCGGTATAGAACGCCATGCCCGATGGCGCGATGGACGGGTCCCAGTAGTGCAGGGGGTCGCTTACGCCCTCCATGGTGGTTCTGCTGGAAATCGGAACGCCGGAGTAATCGATGCCGTAGGTCACCTTCGGCCAGCCGTAATCGTTGCCAGCCCTGATGATGTTGATTTCATCGCCACCCCGGGGGCCGTGTTCGTGGCTCCAGACCTCACCGGTGTCCGGGTGCAGGGTCATGCCCTGAATGTTGCGGTTGCCGTATGTGAAGAAGGTGTTGTTGATGTCCGAATTGCTGAGGAAGGGATTGTCAGGTGCGGGTTCTCCGTTAATGGTGATGCGGTGCACGCCACCGGCGTCGTCCCGGGTGTCCTGGGCCCGCTCCATCTCGCC
>CAYUNQ010000170.1:0-4904 GCA_964446185.1 uncultured Marinobacter sp.
CTTCATCTTTGCCATTTTTGCCTACTGGCTGATCAGCGTGGTGGGCGTTACCACGGTTGCGCCGATTGTTGGCGAGATCACTCCGGGTAGCGTGGCCGAGCGGGCGGGTTTGCAGTCTGGCATGGAAATTCTCGGGGTGGATGGCCGCCAGGTGACCTCCTGGCGCGATGTGAACATGCGCCTGCTGGAACGGACAGGGGAGCAGGGTACCATTGCACTGGACGTTTCCCGGGACGGCGCCCGGGGCACCGTTTCGGCACCCCTGAACGGTTGGAGCCTGGGTAACGACGAGCCTAACCCTCTGGCCGAGTTCGGTATCATGCCTTGGCGGCCGGATGTGCCCGCTGTGCTGGGCCAGTTGACCGACGATGGCCGTGCCATGGCAGCAGGCTTGCAGCCCGGAGACCGCGTCGCCGCCGTTGACGGCGAACCGGTCGCCAACTGGTTCGCACTGGTTGAGATCATTCAGCAGGCACCGGAGCAGCGGTTGCTGCTCACTGTGGAGCGGGCCGGCCAGACCCTGGATATACCGGTAACGCCGGCGGCAAGGGTGCTTGAGGATAACCGGGAAATCGGCTTTGTGGGCGTTGGTGTACAGGCCATTACCTGGCCCGACAGCGCGCTGCGTGATGTGCGTTACGGCCCCCTTGCGGCCATTCCCAATGCCATTGAAGAAACCTGGGCCGATACCCGGCTGACACTGGTGGCCATCAAGAAAATGGTCACCGGGCTGTTGTCGCCCACCAACCTGAGCGGGCCGATTACCATTGCCCGGGTGGCAGAGGCCAGTGTGAGCTCCGGCTTTGAGGATTTTGTCCGCTTTCTGGCTTACCTGAGTGTCAGCCTTGGGGTACTTAATTTGCTGCCGGTTCCGGTTCTGGACGGCGGCCACATCGTGTATTACACCATCGAAGCCATCCGCCGGAAGCCGCTTTCGGAGCATGCCCAGGCGCTGGGATTACGAATTGGTATGGCTTTGATTCTGAGTTTAATGGTGTTTGCTCTTTACAACGACCTGATGCGGTTGTGAGAATTGCGGGCTCCTTACCGCACATTAACCAGGCGATAAAACTGAATGAGACGTTCCCTTCTAGCTGTAGCCGTTGGCCTTGCCATTACCGCAACCGGTATGAAGCCAGCGCTGGCGGATGTATTTACGGTTGCGGACATCGAGGTGGAGGGCCTGCAGCGGGTTTCAGCCGGTTCCGTGTTCGCCGGATTGCCAGTCAACATCGGTGAGCAGATTGACGAAACCCGCCTGGCGGGCGCCATCAAGGACCTGTTCGGCACCGGATTGTTTACCGATATCCAGGCCAGCCGTGATGGTGGCGTGCTGATTCTGACGGTGAAGGAGCGGCCATCGATTTCCTCGATCGAGATCGAAGGCAACAAGAACATCGAAACCGACATGCTGATGGATGCCCTGGCCGGGGCGGGCCTGGAAGAAGGGCAGGTGTTTCGCCGGGCCACGCTGGAACGCCTCGAGCTGGAAATTCTTCGCTCCTACATCGCCCAGGGCCGCTACAACGCCCGGGTGAAGGCGACAGCAGAAGAGCTGCCCCGCAACCGGGTAGCCGTGCGGCTGGATATCAATGAAGGCTCGGTAGCTGCCATCCAGCACATCAATATTATCGGCAATAACGATTTCAGCGACGATGAGCTGATCGACCTGTTCGAGTTGCGCACCAGCAGCTGGTGGAACTCCCTGACCAACAAAGACAAATACGCCCGTGAACGCCTGAGTGGTGACCTGGAGTCTCTGAGGTCGTTCTACCTGAACCGCGGCTACCTGGATTTCAGCGTGGAATCCAGCCAGGTGTCCATTTCACCGGACAAGAAGCAGGTGTTCATCGCCATCGCCCTGGATGAAGGCCCCCAGTACACCATTTCTGACATTCGCCTGCGCGGCAACCTGATTGTCGAGGAAGAAGAATTACGCAAGCTGATCCCGGTTAAAGAAGGCGATGTGTTCTCCCGCGCCCAGATGACTGCTATTTCTGAAGCCTTGTCGTTCCGCCTTGGCCGCGAAGGCTATGCCTTTGCCAACGTGAATGCCGTGCCGGAACCGGGTGACGACAACACCACGGCGGTGACCTTCTTTATCGAGCCGGGCAAGCGTGCCTACGTGCGCCGGGTCAACTTCGACGGCAACGTATCCACCAAGGATGAAGTGCTGCGTCAGGAAATGACCCAGATGGAAGGGGGCGTGGCGTCGTCTGACCGCATCGACTTCTCCAAGACCCGCCTTGAGCGCCTTGGCTTCTTCCAGACCGTCGATGTGGAAACCGTGCCGGTGCCGGGTTCCGATGATCTGGTGGATGTGAACTACAGTGTGCGGGAGCAGCCGACCGGGAGCCTGTCGGCCTCTGTCG
The DNA here is from genome assembly GCA_964446185.1 of uncultured Marinobacter sp. Taxonomy (GTDB): domain Bacteria; phylum Pseudomonadota; class Gammaproteobacteria; order Pseudomonadales; family Oleiphilaceae; genus Marinobacter. The sequence goes on from CAYUNQ010000170.1 coordinate 2,373, forward strand.
GTTTTTCACAGAACTCCGGTGTCATCCTTGGTGCTGCTGTGTCTGAAAACAACTTTTTCGGCAGCGGCAAGCGGGCGTCGTTCGGCGTGAACGTGAGTGACTCGGTGAAGAGCGCGAACATTTCTTACCTGGACCCGTACTTCACGGTGGATGGCGTAAGCCGGGGTTTCAGCCTGTTCGCCCGGGAAACCGACTACGAGGAAGAGGATATCTCCTCCTACCTGCTGGATGAGTACGGTGGTCGCCTGACCTTTGGTTACCCGACCGATTCCATTACCCGCCTGAGCTTTGGTGTCGGTCTCACCCAGTCCAATATCAAGCCGGGAATTTTTTCGGCCAAGGAAGTGCGGGATTTCGTGGCGGACGAAGGCGACTCCTTCACCAACTACTTCCTGTTCGGTAACTGGCGCCGCAGCACACTCAACCGGGGCGTGTTGCCAACCGACGGTTACAGCCATTCGCTGTCGTTGGATGTGGCGGTGCCGGGCAGTGACCTGACCTTCTACAAGGCCAGCTATCGCACCGATTTCTACTTCCCGATAACCGACGCCCAGGACTGGATTGTGAGGGCCCGAACAGAAATTGGTTACGGGGACGGTTATGGTGATCGCACCCAGATGCCGTTCTTCGAGCATTTCTACTCCGGTGGCTATGGTTCGGTGCGCGGCTATAGGGCAAATTCGCTGGGTAACCTGGCGGAGAACGCAAACCCATATGATTTTTCTGATGAAGATCCCTTCGGCGGTAACCTGCTTACCGAGGCCGGCCTTGAGCTGATCTTCCCGACCCCGTTCGCCGGGGATTCCCGCTCCATGAGAACCTCGTTCTTCCTGGATGCCGGGCAGGTGTTTGACACCGAGCGTGGGTTTGATCCGGAGCTGACAGAGGTGCGCACTGCCGCCGGTGTCAGCTTCCAGTGGATCACTGCGGTGGGCCCGCTTGCATTCAGTCTGGCCAAGCCGCTTAATGACAAGTCTGGCGACGACACCCAGGTATTCCAGTTCTCTCTGGGCCAGACATTCTGACGCCACTATAAAAAATAAAGGATGAAACAAAGGAGATTGATGATGAATCGTGTGACCGCTTTGATCGGTGCCGCCTTGCTGGCCTTTTCTGCCCAGGCCGCGGCCGAAACCCGTATTGGCGTGGTAGATCTGCGCCAGGCACTGTTTTCCTCGAATGACGCCCAGACCTTCAGCCAGCAGCTGCAGCGGGACTTCGCCGGAGATGAAGATAAGGTTCGCCAGGCCCAGGAAGAAGCCCGCAAGCTCAAAGACCGCCTGGAAAAAGACGGTTCGATGATGAACGAAAGCGAGCGTAACAAGGTGGCGGGTGAATTCCAGGAGAAGGTGCAGGAGTTCAACTTCCTCAAGCAACGCCTCGATGCCACGGTTAACCAGCGCAAACAGCAGTTCCTTGAAAATGCCCGCCCGGAAGTGGATGTGGCTGTCAAAGAACTGCTGGAAGAGCATGACCTGGACCTGATCCTGCCCAGCGAAGCGGTGGTGTACGTGAAGCCGGAAATGAATCTGACGTCCCAGCTGCTGGACAAACTGAACAAGTAAAGAACAAGGGGCTCCCCGCCCCGGTGTTTGGAGAAGGCAATGTCACAGAAGTCCTATCGGCTCCAGGAAATAGCCGATGCGTTGGGAGCCAGTCTCCGGGGAGACCCCGATATCATGGTCAGCGGCCTGGCCACCTTGCAGGCCGCCGGCCCGGATCAGATCAGTTTTCTGGCCAATCCGGCCTACGGCAAATACCTGCAAGATACCCGGGCCGGTGCGGTTATCCTCTCACCTGTAGCCGCGGATGATTGCCCTACCAATGTCCTGTTACTGGACAACCCATACATGGGCTATGCTCGCCTCAGTCACTGGTTTGACCCTGCGCCGGTGGCCTCAGCCGGTGTTCATCCCACCGCTGTGGTAGATGAGAGCGCCAGCATAGACAACACTGCCAGCGTGGGGCCCCACGCGGTCATCGAAGCCGGTGTGTATCTTGGAGCCCACGTTGTAATAGGCGCCGGCACCGTCATCGGCGCACGCAGCCGCATCGGAGACCACACGATTATCCGCCCCCGGGTTACCCTGGCCCACGACATTGTAGTGGGGCAGCGTTGCCATATCCTCAGTGGTGCGGTGATCGGTTCAGACGGTTTCGGCTTTGCCAACGAGCGGGGCCAGTGGCACCGCATTGCCCAACTTGGCGGTGTGGTGCTGGGTGATGATGTGGAAGTGGGCGCCAACACTACCATCGACCGTGGCGCACTCGACAGCACAGTCATTGGCAACGGTGTGAAGCTGGATAACCTGATCCAGATCGCCCATAACGTTCATATCGGTGATCACAGCGCCATGGCTGCCATGGTCGGTATCGCCGGCAGTACCCGCATCGGCAAACACTGTGTGTTTGGTGGCGCCTCCGGGGTGGCAGGGCACCTGGAGATCGGGGATCAGGTACATCTTACCGGCATGACGCTGGTAACGGGTGATATCCGCGAGCCGGGCGTGTATTCTTCCGGCACCAGCGCCG
>CAYUNQ010000171.1:0-4899 GCA_964446185.1 uncultured Marinobacter sp.
CCCCAATGCTCCGCCTTACTGGCACCCCGCTTGGGATACTGGTAACCCAACAGCTCCGCCAGTTTCTCTTCTGCGTCGTCTTCGCTCCAGGTTTCGTTGCCGACCGACAAGTCACAGCGGGTGCGCTTCAGGAAACTTTTAACCAGGCGCCATTGGGCCCCCTGATGCTCGAAGGCCAGTTCAACGGTGGGAGCTGCTGCAGAGTCGCCCCAGGGGCGCAGGTCGTCTACCGCCTGGGACCGGTAACGCTCGAAAAACGCCGCCCGGATGGCCCGCACCAGGGTACTTTTGCCGGATTCGTTGGGGCCGTGAACCAGGTTCAGGCCCGGCTGGAGATTATCCAGGACAAAGGGTTGGCGGAACTGGCGCAGCTGTTCAACTTTCAGGCTCTGGAGTTTCATTGGCCTGCCTCCGGTGCCGGTGTTTTCAGTAACGAAGCCAGAATGGCCAGGGCATCCCGGGCGGCCTGACCCTGTTCTCCGGCTTGCTGCTCCCGCAGGGTTTCTATCACTTCGCCAACATAGCCGTCGGCTTTCAGGGCCGCTATATCGTCGTCCGTCGGCGCCAGCTGAAGGTTGCTGCGCTCGCAGCGAAGACTGCGGAAATGGGCCTCAACCACCGACAGCCCCTGCATCAGCTTTTCTTCACCGGCCAGGGTAATCAGGCCATCAAGGCGAAGGTCCACCACGGAGGATTTCGGCAGATTTTTCAGGCGTCCCAGTAACTGGTCCAGGTCTGATTCTACAGACAGGGTTTCCCGCCATTGATGCCACTGGTAACGGGCAGTCGGCAGCACCTGAACGTGCGGCAATGCGCCGGGCCCGGCAATATCGACGACCAGGGCATTACCAGCTTCGTTATTCCGGAACCGCTCCGGCTCCGGGGTACCGCTGTACCAGGTGCGTTCATTGATTTCCTTGGTACCGTGCCAGTCTCCCAGGGCCAGGTAATCCAGCTTGCTGGCTTGTGCCCGATCCGGCGCAATGGGGTTGGTGGAATCGATTTCACCCGCCAGCAATCCCTGCACACTGCCATGGGCCAGCCCCACCCGCAGCAGATGAGGCGGGGTGTCGTAGTGGCTGAAGGCCTCGGTAAGGTCACCATAGGTATGGCGCTGGGTCAGCGGTGCATTCAGTACCGCGAGGCCTTCGGCTTCCAGTCCGATCACCCCGGGCTGCAAAGCCAGGTGCACGTTCTCCGGCACAGCCCCCAGCCGCACGGCCCGGGTCCACACGCTTTCCGCCAGTGCCGCATCGTGGTTGCCGGGCAGCATTACCCAAGGGCCCGGAAAACCCCTGGTAGCATTGAAGACCCGGCGAATGGTGCGGTCAGACACGGTTTGAGCATCGAACACATCGCCCGCTACCAACACGGCCTGGCAGTTGTGTTCGCAGGCAAGCTGCGCCAGCTTCTCGATGGCTTCGAAGCGGGCCTCTACCAGTGCGGCACCGTCTTCGGTATCAAAGCGGCTATAGGTGCGCCCCATTTGCCAGTCGGCGGTGTGCAGAAACCTGGGCATTGCGTGTCCTTTTTCCGAGAGCTAGACTTTAGTCTAAACCCAATCCAATTCGACCTGTACTCTCTGAAACCTCTGATAACATCCTAATTAAGCTTGTGATTCGTGCAAGCACGTCTGTATAGCCGGCTTTGGCCGGTATGCTATCTTTTCAGCACACTGCCTAACTAAAACTAAAACAGGTAACCATCGATGAGCGCTATTGTATTGATGATACTCGGGCTTGGCGGCATGGCGCTGGGGTTCTTCGTGTATTCGAAATTCCTCGCCCTTGTTGTTTTCAAACTGAGTGACAAGTTCCGTACCCCCGCCCATGAGTTCGAAGACGGCGTTGACTTTGTTCCCACCAACAAATTCGTTCTGTGGGGCCATCACTTTACCTCAGTAGCCGGTGCGGCTCCGATCGTCGGCCCCGCCATCGCTGTTATCTGGGGCTGGCTGCCTGCGTTCCTTTGGGTCACCCTGGGCACCATCTTCTTCGCCGGTGTTCACGATGCTGGCGCCATCTGGGCCAGCGTACGCAACAAGGCCAAGTCGATCGGCACCCTCACCGGCGAGGTTGTAGGCAGCCGGGCCCGGGCGATTTTCTCGATCGTGATTTTCCTGGTTCTGCTGATGGTAAACGCGGTCTTCGGCGTGGTTATTGCCCGGCTGCTGATCAACAATCCGGGCGCGGTGGTTCCGGTTTGGGGTGCCATTGTGGTGGCACTGATTATCGGCCAGGCCATTTACCGGGCCAAGCTGAGCCTGCCGCTGGTGTCGCTGATCGGTATTGTGGCACTTTACGCCCTGATCTTTATAGGGCCGTCGGTACCGGTTTCCCTGCCTGAAAGCGTGGCTGGCCTGTCACCCAGCGCGGCCTGGATTATCCTCCTGTTTGTTTACGCTGCCATTGCCTCACTGCTGCCGGTGTGGGTTCTGCTGCAACCCCGTGACTACATCAACGGCCTGCAGCTGTTTGTCGGCCTGGCCGCGCTGTACGCTGCAGTGCTGATTGCCAACCCCACCGTGGTTGCGCCGATGATCAACGTGGACGTACCGCCGGGAACGCCGTCGATGATCCCGCTGCTGTTCGTGACTATTGCCTGTGGCGCGATCTCAGGCTTCCACGGTCTGGTGTCTTCTGGCACCACCTCCAAGCAGCTGAATAAAGAAACCGATGCCCGCTTTGTGGGTTACTTCGGCGCCACCGGTGAAGGCGCCTTGGCCCTTGCTGCCATAATTGCTGCCACCGCAGGCTTTGCCTCGCTGGCCGACTGGCAGGCCATGTACCACTCCTTCGGTCAGGGCGGCGTACTCGCCTTTGTTGAAGGCGGTGCTGCCATTCTGAACGCCGGCACCGGGCTGGACCTGGCGATTGCCGCCACCATGCTGACGGTTATGGCCGCCCTGTTTGCCGGTACCACCATGGATACCGGCCTGCGCCTGCAGCGCTATATCTTCCAGGAGTGGGGCGAGATCTATAACATCAAGTGGATGGCCAAGCCGGTTCCTGCCACCCTGCTGTCGGTTGCCACCTGCCTGGCCCTGGCCTTTGGCGCCGGCGGTGCAGACGGCTCTGGCGGCCTGCTGATCTGGCCCCTGTTCGGCACCACCAACCAGCTGCTGGCGGGCCTGACCCTGCTGGTGATCACCGTTATGCTGGTGCGCCGCGGCTCGCCCTCCATCTTTACCTTGGCACCGCTGGTGTTCGTGCTGGCCATGACCCTGTTCGCCCTGGTTATCCAGCTGAACGGCTTCTACCAGAAAGGTGACTGGTTCCTGTTCGGCCTGGACGTTGTGGTTCTGATTGCTGCTATTCTGGTCACACTGGAATGCGCAGCGGCCCTGAAACGCGCTAAAGCCGAGGTTCGCGAAGCCCCTGCGGCCGACTAAACCTTGCAGGTTGATGCTGGCCAGGTAACCCCTGGCCAGCCCTTACCGGGGGCTTTATGAAAACCACCCTGAGCAAACTGAAATACCTGTATCAAAAGGCCAGCCAGGCCAGCACCGAATACTACAACGCACCCTACCGGGCCGCGATTGCCCGCGCCAAGCGCGAAGAAGATGACCTGTTCATGCTGCTGGTGTTCAGCGAGATGATGGGCATCCCCAACCCCGCCAGCTGGTACTGCATGGAACTGCAACCACTTCTGCTGGAACGCTTCCACGAATGGCATACCCGCATGGGTATGGAACGCTCGCCACTGGACAATTTCCGCTGCTGCTGAGGTACGCATGGCCGACTACCCGATTCTGGATATTTCCAAACTCATTACCGCACGCAAGCTGATTATGGTGGGTGGCAAAGGCGGCGTGGGTAAAACCACCGTATCGTCTGCCCTGGCTGTCGCTGCGGCACAGCAGGGCCGGCGGGTTCTGCTGATCTCTACCGATCCGGCCCACAGCCTGGCCGATGCCTTCAACCGCAAGATCGGCAGCCAGATAACCCGAATGGCCCCCAACCTGGACGCTCTGGAGCTGGACCCGGATGCCGAGGCCGAAGCCTATCTGGACCGGGTGATGCAGCAAATGCGCCGCTTTGCCGGCCCCGACCAGATCAACGAACTGCAGCGCCAGCTACGCCTGGGCGCACAATCACCCGGCGCCCAGGAAGCCGCCATCCTGGAACGCATGGCCACCCTGATCGAAAACAGCGAGGATGACTACGACCTGCTGGTGTTCGATACCGCACCCACCGGCCACACCCTGCGCCTGCTGACCCTGCCGGAAATCATGGCGGCCTGGACCGACGGGCTGTTGAAGCACAACAAGCGTTCGGAAAAACTCGGCAAGGCGCTGTCTCACCTGACACCCGGCCGCAGCCTGGACAATCCGCTGAAGAGCCCGGACGAGAACCCGGTGGAAGACATGGATCAGCGCAGCAAAGAACTGACTGAAACCCTGCTGCGCCGCCAGCGCCTGTTCCAGCGCACAAGACGCCGGCTGAACGACGCCAGCCACACCGCCTTCCTGTTTGTGATGACCCCGGAAAAACTGCCAATCCTGGAAACCGGCCGCGCCATCTCGGCCCTGGGCGATGCCAACATCCCGGTTGCCGGCGTGGTCGTAAACCGGGTAATGCCGGATACCGACAACAGCACCTTCTGGCAGGCCCGCTACGAGCGCCAGAAACGCCACCTGGACGAGATCAACACCCTGCTGGCCGATCGCCCGCAGCGCCGGCTGCCGTTACTGGAAGACGATGTGAGTGGCCTGGACGCCCTGACGGCGTTCGCTGAGGTCATGATAAATAACGAAGGCCTCAAATAAGGTTTGACAAGCATCCTACCCAGCTGTATTATGCGCACCTCGTTGATCGGGGCCAGCCCCGAAGCCAACAACCAGTTTTGATGCGGGGTGGAGCAGTCTGGTAGCTCGTCGGGCTCATAACCCGAAGGTCG
>CAYUNQ010000172.1:0-4889 GCA_964446185.1 uncultured Marinobacter sp.
ATGGGCGATGGAGCCGGTAATATCATGGTGATACAGGCGCTGGTCAAAACCGACCGACGCGGTGAAGCGCTCGACAAAGGCGTCGGTAGGCTCGCTGAAACGGCCACCCCAGGGTTTTTCGGAGGATGTGGCCTGGTCAGATTTGTTCTGATCCGTCATGGTCTATCTTTCCTGCTGACAGCCCGGCATCATCTTGCCGGCAGTGAATCGGTAAAAAGTTGCCGCAGTATAGCATTCCGACCCCGATTAAGGAGACACCCCTGAAACCAGACAATGGCATAAGTAAGCCGGAGGCCAGAAGTTTCTATGTGCCCGACCTGTGCCGGGTACGGGCGGTGTTTCTGATGCTGGTCACCAGCGAATTGTTGGTGCTGGTGTTGTCCATTGTCCAGGCCGAGCAGGGCTGGATTGACTGGAACTACTTCGGGCTGCTGTCGCTGTTTGTGCAATGGACCACCCTGACCAGTGCGGCGTTGATCTGCCTGCTGCGACCCCGGCTGGCACAAATGGGGGTAACCGGCGCCACCCTGGCCATCATCACCATTGTGCTGCTGGATGTCCTGGCCTTCAGCCTGTTTGCCGATAAGGTTCTGAACCCGCAACCTGGCGGCATCCTGTGGCAGGGCATCGCCAAAAAACTGCTGCTGGCGCTGCTGATCACCCTGATGGCTCTGCGCTACTTTTACCTGCAGCATCAGTGGCGGCAGCAACAAGAGGCGGAAATACAGGCCCGGCTCACGTCCCTGCAGGCGCGCATCCAGCCCCACTTTCTGTTCAACAGCATGAACACCATTGCCAGCCTGATCGCCAGCAACCCCGGGCAGGCCGAGGAAGCCGTGCTGGACCTGTCGGAACTGTTCCGGGCCAGCCTGAGAACCACTGACCAACTGGTGCCTCTGAGCCGGGAGCTGGAATTGTGCCAGCGTTACCTGGCCATCGAGGCACTGCGCCTTGGCGACCGGCTGACACTGGACTGGGCCGTGCAACCAGGGCTGGAGCAGCAGGCCATCCCGCCCCTGACCCTTCAGCCACTGGTGGAAAATGCCATCTATCACGGCATACAGCCCAAGCCAGCAGGCGGCACGGTGCGCATTGAAGTGTCGGCCAAGGACCACTACGTCTACCTGATGATCCAAAACCCGGCACCGCAAGCCGAAGAGCACCGCCACAGTGGCAACCGCATGGCCCTGGACAACACCCTGGCCCGGCTGCAGGGCCTGTTCGGGGGGGCTGCGGTACTCAAGCACAGCCGGCAGAACGACACCTATACCGTTACCCTGAGGCTGCCGCGACAAACCGTAAGCCAGCACCAACGCCTTGTTTCACGGTGAGATTATGAATTCCGACCCACAGCAAAGCATCCTGATTGCCGATGACGAACCACTGGCGAGACAGCGTATCCACAGGCTGCTGGAAGACCTGCCTGCTTACCAGGTGTGCGGTGAAGCCACTGACGGTGACGATACCCTCCGGAAGATCGCCAGCCTGGAGCCCGATATCCTGCTGCTGGATATTCGCATGCCCGGCATGGACGGCATGCAGGCGGCGCAGCAGATCAGCCAGCTGGAAAATCCGCCTGCGGTGATTTTCTGCACGGCCTATGACCATTACGCCATCCAGGCCTTTGACGTGCAGGCCTGCGGCTACCTGCTCAAGCCGGTGCGCAAAGAGGCCCTGGCGCAGGCCCTGGAGCGGGCTGGCCGGACAAACCGGGTACAACGGCGCAGCCTCACCCGGCAGGCTGATCACGGCACCGGGCAACTGGCAGTTCGCACCCACCGGGGTACCGAGCTGATTGACCTGGACACCATTCTCTACTGCGAAGCCGACCACAAGTACGTAACCCTGCACCATACCCGGGGTGAAACCCTGTGCGACTACACCCTGAAAGAACTGGAACAGGCCTACCCCGAACAGCTGCTGCGGATTCATCGCAACACCTTGGTGGGGGTGCGCTTTATCCGCAGCCTGCGGCGCAACGCCGACGGTCATCACAGCCTGCTCCTCAAAGGTAACCAACCGGCACTGGCCGTCAGTCGCAGGCATGCCAGCCCCGTTCGCCAGTGGTTGCAGGAACACCAGCCCTCCCCCTGACGGGGTAGATAAAGGGCAGATACCGGGCATATGAGGGGTACAAACACCCCGGTGGCGGGACTTTTTTACTGCCACAAGGTAACCTTGGTGCACATTTTCCCCGAACGACAGTGAGTGCCATGTCCAAACGAACCCTTCGCATTGCAACCCGCAGCAGCGCCCTTGCGCTGTGGCAGGCAGAATTCATCAAATCCGAGCTGGAGCGGCTGCACGACAACATCACCGTGGAGCTGGTCAAGATCAAGACCCAGGGCGACAAGATCCTTGACGTTCCGCTGGCAAAGATCGGCGGCAAAGGCCTGTTCGTGAAGGAACTGGAAGAAGCCATGCTGGACGGTCGCGCCGATCTGGCCGTGCACTCCATGAAAGACGTGCCCATGGAATTCCCCGAAGGCCTGGGGCTGGTGGCTATCTGTGAGCGGGAAGACCCCACCGATGCCTTCGTCAGCAACCAGTATGAGCACATCGACCAGCTGCCTCAGGGCGCAGTGGTCGGCACCGCAAGCCTACGCCGGGAATCCCAGCTTCGGGCTAACCGTCCGGACCTGCAAATCCGGGTACTACGTGGCAACGTGAACACCCGGCTGGCGAAACTTGATGCCGGCGAGTACGACGCCATCATCCTGGCCAGCTCCGGCTTGAAACGACTGGGCTTCCAGGATCGTATCCGCTACAGCATACCGGACACCTTCTCGCTTCCGGCCGTAGGTCAGGGTGCCCTGGGCATCGAATGCCGTTTGAATGACCACGAGTTGCTGGCCATGCTCGACCCCCTGAACGACCCGGACACCGCAGACCGGGTTAAGGCCGAGCGGGCACTTAACCGCCGCCTGGAAGGTGGCTGCCAGGTACCTATCGCCGCCTATGCCCTGCTGGAAGATAACGACACCCTTTGGCTGCGCGGCCTGGTCGGCGCCGTAGACGGCAGCCAGATCTTCCGCGTGGAAGGCCGGGGACCAAGAGCCGAGGGCGAACGCCTGGGCCGGGAACTGGCGGAACAACTGCTGGCCATGGGCGCTGACAAGGTACTGGCTGAAATCTATGGCCACACCCCAAGCTGAAACCCCGCAATCCCAACCGGCGCTTCGTGGCCGGCGGATCCTGATCTGCCGGCCGGAGCCGGAAGGCGCCCGGCTGGCAGTAGCGTTCCGGGCAGCCGGCGCCCAGGTTCGCCTGCTACCGACCGTTACCCGTGAACCCTTGCCGGAAACCCCGGAGCGCCGAAGCATCCTGCAGGCACTGGACAACTTCCAGCATGTGATTGCCGTCAGCCCCTACGCTGCCCGCCTGCTGCTGGATGAAGTTGACCAATGGTGGCCCCAGCCGCCCATTGGCGTGCAATGGTATGGCGTCGGGGCCGGCACCGCTGCTGTGTTTGCGGAGGCCGGACTACCCTCAGAGCGGCCAGAGCAGGGCTGGACCAGCGAAGCCCTGCTTATCCACCCGGCCCTGCAAAACCTCGAACACCAGCGAGTTCTTCTGGCCCGTGGCGAACAGGGCCGGGAGCTGATTCGGGAGACACTCGAGCAGCGTGGTGCCAGGGTAACCGTACTGCCACTGTACCGACGCCTCCGGCCGTACTATCCTGCAGATACGATCAAAGAGATTTTTACGGAATTCCGGCCCGAAGCAGTGATTGCCCTTTCCGGCGAAACCCTGAACAATCTCAAAGACATGGCCCCGGAATACCAGCAAACTCTCGCGCACGCATTAGTGGTGGTGCCGGCTGAGCGCATTGTACAGCAGGCCCGGAAAGCCGGTTTCAGCAACCCGGTGGTCCCGGCTGGCCTGAGTGACCGGGAGCTTGTAATCAGCGTGGCTTCGCGGCTCGGGCCGCCAGCCGGTGACAACGGAAAACCAAGTAAGGATGCCCGTGACTGAAACAACAGAGCAACTACCTGTCCCCATCGAGCCCGAAAAGCCCGAAAGCCCGCGCCTTTGGCCGATCTGGCTGGTGGCCGTTATCGCACTGGTGATTGCCGTGGTGCTGGCGGTATGGAGCTGGCAACAGTGGAACAACCACCAGGCCACCCGGCAAGTTATCTCCGACCTGCGCCAGGACACCGCCCGGCTTGAAGACCTCTACGGCAACCGAGGCAGCGAGCAGACCCAGCGCATGCAGGCCATGGAACAGAAGCTTTCCGAACAACGGGAGCTGATTGCAACCCAGCAACGCCAGATCGACCACAATGCCCGGGAACTGCTGGAAGCAGGTAACCGAACCCGCACTGACTGGCTGCTGGCAGAAGCGGAATACCTGCTGCGCATCGCCAACCAGCGCCTGCTCATCGAAAAAGACATCAAGGGCGCCCTGTCTGCCCTGGAATCGGCTGATGAAGTGCTGACCGAATCCGACGACATCGGCGTATTCCCGGTACGCCAGCAACTGGCCCGGGAAGTCCTCTCCCTGCGGGGCATTCAGGGTGTCGACCGCACCGGCCTGTACCTGAAGCTTGAAGCCGCCATTGCCAGCCTCCACGACCTGACCGACCAGGCCCTGATCCACGACCGCGCGCCCCGCTTCAGCATGACCGGAGACGAGCAGGCCCCGGCAGATGGCAGCAACAGGCTGACACGGGGCTGGAACCGCTTTCTGGATACCATGAAACAAGTGGTGGTGGTGCGCCGAATGGACGAGCCGGTCAAACCCCTGTTATCGCCGGACCAGAGCGCCTGGGCCCGGCTGAACCTGCAGCTGATGCTGGAAGAAGCAGAAATGGCCGTCTTGCGGGGCAATCAGCCGCTGTACGAGCGGGCACTGAGCAAGGCCATCACCACGGTCAACGACTGGTACG
>CAYUNQ010000173.1:0-4853 GCA_964446185.1 uncultured Marinobacter sp.
TTTTCGAGAATGTGGAAGCCATCGAACTCCAGTTCCACCACCTGGTGCGCACTGTTCCGTCCCAGGGGCTGATCATTCGTCCGGCCCTGGACCAGCACCTGGATAACGCCCTGGAAATGGGCTGCTGGAGCCCGGTGCAGGATACCGCCATCGGCAGCGAGATCACCCGCACGGCCGACTGGCGCGCCGAGTTGCTGTCTGAGGATGGCAGCCGGTTCATGGTGATTCACCACGAGCAGCCGGTGGCTACCCTGAAGTGGAAACTGACGGGTATGCACAACGTGCGTAATGCGCTGTCAGCCATTGCCGCTGCCCGCCATGTGGGTGTAACGCCGGACCATGCCGTGGCCGCCTTGTGCCGGTTCTCCGGTGTTAAGCGGCGGATGGAGTTGGTGGGCGAGGTTGGTGGTGTGCGGGTGTATGACGACTTTGCCCATCACCCGACGGCCATTGCCCTGACCCTGGAAGGCTTGCGCAACCAGGTGGGTGATGAGCCCATCCTTGCCATTATCGAGCCCCGGTCCAACACCATGAAGCAGGGCGTGCATCAGCAAACCCTGATTCCCAGTGCCGCCGCGGCAAACCGGGTACTCTGGGGTAACCTGAGCGAGATGAGCTGGCTGCCGGAACTGGTGAACGGCTGGCGTGCCGAGCACGGCGAGCTGGACCACCACGACGTGGAAGAGTCGGTTGACGCCCTGATTGCCCGGGCCGTGGACCAGCTGCCGGAAACCTGCCACATTGTGATCATGAGTAACGGTGGCTTCGGTGGTATTCACCGCAAACTGGTGGCGGAACTGGAGAAGCGTCGTGGCTGAAACATCACCGGTAATTAACCTGGCCTTTACCGGCGCGTCCGGGGCCCAATACGGACTGCGCCTGCTGCAGTGCCTGGTAGCCAACGGTTGCCGGGTGAACGTGATGATCAGCAAGGCGGCCCAGGTGGTGATGGCCACCGAAACCGATTTCCGCCTGCCCGGATCCACACCCGCCATGGCGGAGGCATTGTCGGCCTATGCCGGTGCCGAAGATGGCCAGGTGCAGGTGTTCGGCCGGGAAGAATGGTTCTCGCCCCCGGCCTCCGGCTCCGGCGAGAAAGCCCCGCTGGTGGTTTGCCCCTGCAGCACCGGCACCCTGTCGGCCCTGGCGACCGGTGCCAGCAACAACCTGATCGAGCGGGCCGGGGATGTCGCCCTGAAAGAGCGCCGCAAGCTGATCCTGGTGTTGCGGGAAACTCCCTATTCCGAAGTGCACCTGGAGAACATGCTCAAGCTCACCCGCATGGGGGCGGTGATCATGCCGGCCAGTCCGGGGTTCTATCACAACCCTCAATCCCTGGATGACCTGGTGGACTTCATGGTGGCCCGGATTCTTGACCACCTGGACTTGCCGCAGACCCTGGTCCCGAGCTGGGGTGCAAAGAACGCGGACTGATGCCTGCCCGGGGCGTTGGTTTTGGCCAAAGCGATTGATGGTTTTCACCATTGAGCGAAAACCCGCCCCACCACAGACTTGCTGGACACAACGATAAACCAACCCGTTCACCGAGGTTCAGCATGATTCCACGTACTCTGTTCGACGCCGAGCTTGAAGGCTTCCGCGATTCCGTTCGCAAATTCCTGGAGCAGGAAGCCACCCCGTACCACGATCAGTGGGAAAAGGACGGTCAGGTCAGCCGCGAGCTCTGGCACAAGGCCGGTGAACTGGGCTTCCTGTGCCCCTGCCTGCCGGAAGAGTACGGTGGTGTGGGGGCAGACTTCCGTTACAGTGCGGTATTGATCGAAGAAGTGGCCAGGGCCGGCCTCACCGGCATCGGTTGGGGCCTGCATTCGGATATCGTGGCGCCCTACATACTGAACTACGGTTCGGATGAGCTGAAGAACCATTACCTGCCCAAGCTGGCGTCCGGTGAAATGGTCGGGGCAATTGCCATGACCGAGCCCGGCGCCGGTTCAGACCTTCAGGGGGTGAAAACCACTGCGATCAAAAACGGCGATCACTACATCCTGAATGGTTCCAAGACCTTCATCACCAACGGTCAGCTGGCCGACGTGGTGATTGTGGTCGCCAAAACCGACCCGAAAGAAGGTGCCAAGGGTATCAGCCTGCTGGTGGTGGAAACCGCCTCGGAAGGTTTCGAGAAAGGCCAGAACCTGAACAAAGTGGGCATGAAAGCCCAGGACACCTCCGAGCTGTTCTTCCAGGATGTGAAAGTGCCGGCGAAAAACCTGATCGGAGCCGGGGAGGGGCAGGGCTTCTTCCAGTTGATGCAGGAGCTGGCGGCAGAGCGCTTGCAGGTGGCGCTGGGCGCCGTGGCGGCCGCCGAAGCTGCCTGGCAGTGGACGCTGGACTACGTCAAAGAGCGGAACGCCTTCGGCAAGCCGGTCATCGCCTTCCAGAACACCCGCTTCAAAATGGCGGAAATGAAGGCCGAGATTACTGCGGCCCGGGTGTTTACCGACCGCTGCCTGGAGCTGCACCTGGACAAGAAGCTGGATATCCCCACCGCCGCCATGCTCAAGCAGCACACCACCGACCTGCAGTGCAAGGTGATGGATGAGTGCGTGCAGCTGCACGGCGGCTACGGCTACATGTGGGAATACCCGATCGCCCGGGCCTGGGCAGACTCGCGGGTTCAGCGCATCTATGCCGGCACCAACGAAATCATGAAGGAAATCGTGGCTCGCTCTTTCTAAGTGGTTTTGACCACACAGGCCCGGCCAGGTGCCGGGCCTGTGGTTTACCAAACTTTACAATTTGCCAAGCCTGTCAAGGTCTCCCGGCAGTACATCCCCTAAAGTAGCGGCACAACCTCTAACAAGGATAACCGGTTGCCGCGATGAAACGCCTGACTGCTCTCTCCGTTCCCCTGCTTACCCTTGCCATCGCCGGTTGTGGCGAAGAATCCGACCAGCTGCCCGTGGATGGCCGCGAATTCGACGGCGTGAACTACAGCGAACCGGCGCCTTATCAGGGGCGGGTGATTGACGGCTATCTGAAGAATGCCCGGGTGTGGCTGGATATCGATGGTGATGGCCAGTATACGCCGGGGCCTCTGCAGGTCATTCTGCCCAGCGGCATCCCCCACACGCTGGAGAACGGCGAGCCTACAGCGCTGACAGAAGCGGGTGGCCGTTTTGAGCTGGACGTCTCCGGGCTTGAGGTTGACCCGCAGGCCGGGGCCAACCTTGATCCCAGGGCCTACTCCCTGTACGCCGTTGCCATACCGGGTAAAACCCTGGAGGAAACTCGTAGTGGCGAGGTGCCGGTGGCCCGCGCCTACCTGATGTCAGCCAGCCCCGGAGTGCAGAATGTAACTCCTCTGACAACACTTGCAAGGTACCGCGCCGAGGTGGCAAAACGCACCAGTCTTGCCCCGGAGAAGGTGACTCCGGAGAGCTACGCCGGCCTGGAAGGACTCAGTCTGTTACAGGACTATATTCTGGCGGGCGATGAAAGGGCCCATGCCTATGCCCGGGCCATGGCGCGTTTTATGGCCAGCCAGATTCCGGATGACTACAACACAGCACTGTCTGCGGCAGGCAGCGACGGTACCGAGCGCTTCCTGAGCACAGATGCCGTTGAACTGCTGGGCTTGTCCCTGGTGCAGAATGCCCCTGCCATTATCGGGGCCGTTGAGGGCAAGGTTTCGGCGGGTAACTACAGCAATCTGGACCCGGATTCGCTTGAATTACCCGATGTTCCGCTTGAGCTGAGCAACCCGGTGCTGCTGACCCGCCAACAGGTTTTTGCGGACGCCGGTTCGCGCGATCTGGGAATTTCGGCCGAATTATTCTTTGACTACACCGAAGGCGGCCAACTGTCGTCGATCTCCGCCCGGGGCTGCCTGGCGCCTTCGCTCACAGAGATTGCCAGGCTGGTTCAGGTGAACGGGTATATGGCAGAACTGAAAACCCAGTGGCTTCCCGGAGCCTCGCTGTCCGAACTGAGCAAGGTTTTCTATGACGAAGACGGAATTCACGAACGGATTATCTTTGACTGGAGCAACAAGCAGGCGTACTTCGACACCGTGACTTTATGTCACGAGCAAACCCTCGGTGTCGCGCCGGAGATTTCAGAGCTGGACGGTACGCCAGAGATTACCTGGGAATGGGGTGATGGCGAGGCGGTCGTCGAGCGAGTTGCAGGCCAGCCCGACAGAGCCATCCGTATGCTTCCTGATCATTCACCGGGTAGTTCGATTACCGGTTACCGGATTGAGCGCGGTGACGAAGTAGTTGCAGAGCTCCAATTTTTGGAATCAGG
The DNA here is from genome assembly GCA_964446185.1 of uncultured Marinobacter sp. Taxonomy (GTDB): domain Bacteria; phylum Pseudomonadota; class Gammaproteobacteria; order Pseudomonadales; family Oleiphilaceae; genus Marinobacter. Next base: position 4,267 of record CAYUNQ010000173.1, read on the forward strand.
AACAGGGTGCGAGCCACAAGCGACGGATCGCGTACAGCTGGTGCCGGCCAATCAGTACGTGACGCGCCTGTTCGATGTGGAGCTTGCGGGTGGGGTGGGAGCCTACGAGTACGACATCCGTGATTATCATGGGCTGGCGGTTGAACGGTTGCTCAGATACCCCGCCTATGATCCTGTCACGGCAGCACTTGAGAGTGTTGATTCAGGCACGGGGTCCTTCCAGTGGCAACTTTATTACCCGGGGCTGGATACCGAAGGCCTGAGTGAGGTGGCGGCCAATCTGATCGGGCAGGCTTATCTGGTGGATGACACCGGAGCAGAAGTATGTGGCGACCCGTTCCCGCAGACGCCGAGAAATGCCTATGCCCGGGTAGACTATGGCTATCAAACGCTTTCAGAGTATTTGCTGGAAGGGTTGTCGTCTGAACTGACGCCGGAATAATCATGGGGGTGGCGGGCCTGAGGGCTTGCCGCCTGTTCTCTTTTTTCTTTACGGAAACGACAAAGCGCCAGAAGTGCATCTGGGGTTTGAATAAATAGCTTGGGGTGTTTTCGGGATCTTCGCCATTTCCTGGGGGAGGAAATGG
>CAYUNQ010000174.1:0-4822 GCA_964446185.1 uncultured Marinobacter sp.
TCGCGACCGATTTCGTGCAGCATCTGGCGGCTGGTGCGTACCAGCTTGTTGATCGTCTCGATCATGTGCACGGGAATGCGGATGGTGCGGGCCTGATCCGCGATCGAGCGCGTGATGGCCTGCCGGATCCACCAGGTGGCGTAGGTGGAGAATTTGTAGCCCCTTCTGTATTCGAATTTTTCGACCGCTTTCATCAGGCCGATGTTGCCCTCCTGAATGAGGTCGAGGAACTGGAGGCCGCGGTTGGTGTACTTCTTGGCAATGGAGATCACCAGACGCAGGTTGGCCTCGACCATTTCTTTCTTGGCGCGACGGGCCTTGGCCTCGCCGATAGACACCCGGCGGTTGATTTCCTTGATGTCTACTACGTCCAGGTCTACGTCGTTCTGTACGTTCTGGATGCGCTTCTGCAGGCGCACGATTTCGTCAATGCGCTCGCCGATAGCCGCTGCGTAGGGCTTCTTGGTGGCGGCAATTTCTTTCGCCCACTCAAGGTCGGTCTCGTTGCCCGGGAACCACTTGATGAAATCTTTGCGGGGCATTTTGCAGTCGCGCACGCAGATCTTCATGATGGCTTTTTCGTTTTCCCGCACCAGGTCGTTGGTGGAGCGAACCACGTTCACCAGTTCGTCAAAGGCCTTGTTGCCCAGCTTGAACGGGGCAAATACCTGGCCCAGCTCGTTCAGGGCTTCCTGGGTTTTCTTGTGGCTGCGGCCGTGCTTGGCCAGGGCCTTCTCGGCGACTTCCAGTTTTTCTTTCAGCAACTCGAAGCGCAGACGGGTCTCTTCCGGGTCCGGACCGTTTTCGGTCTCTTCTTCGGTTGAGGTGTCGTCGTCATCATCGCTGCCGTCGGTGTCGTCAGCAGGGACTTCTTCGCTGGTTTCTTCGGGCATGAACGGCTCGGCGTCGTCCGGGTCCAGGAAGCCAGATACGATGTCGCTGATGCGGCCTTCGTTTTCGATTATGCGGTCGTAGGCCTGGATGATGGTGCCGGCAGTGCCCGGGAAGTGGGCAACAGCGGCCATAACGTCGCGGATGCCTTCTTCGATGCGCTTGGCAATAACGATTTCGCCTTCGCGGGTCAGCAGCTCAACGGTACCCATCTCCCGCATATACATGCGGACCGGGTCTGTGGTGCGGCCGGCATCACTTTCTACAGCAGCGAGGGCTGCGGCGGCTTCGGCGGCGGCAGCTTCGTCAGCGGTGGAATCACCTTCTGTCATCAACAGGGTGTCGGCGTCAGGTGTTTCTTCACACACCTGGATACCCATGTCGTTGATCATCCGGATAATGTCTTCAACCTGATCCGGATCTGCGATATCTTCCGGCAGGTGGTCGTTTACCTCGGCGTAAGTCAGGTAACCTTGTTCCTTGCCTCGTGCGATGAGGTCTTTCAAACGTGATTTCTGCGAATTGCCTGACATAGACACCCTGTAAACTCGCTTTTAAAAAGGAAAAAAGTTAAACAGCCATTATAGCTGTCGCTCGGTTTTGCTGCCACCAACCGGTTAGATGGTGATCAATTGCGATAGTTTCAAGTTTTTACTCCTCAGCTTTCGGGTTTAACGTACCCGCGCTGAGGGTTCTCAGCTCTTCCCGTTGTTCCTGGGTAAGCTTGGCCAGGTTCCGGAGCAGGGTTGCCAGCCTTTGCTGGCGCGCGGCCTCTTCGTTCGGGCTTAATAGCTCTCTGGCTGCTGCCAGTGTGCTTTCCCGGGCCGGTATGTGCTCCAGTCCATCGAACAGGTTGTAGAACCTGTCGCGGGCCTGCTTATCGGTTGCCAGTCCCGTTACCAGTGCCTTACGGGTCTGGATGTTCTTTTCCAGTATCCAGCGGGCCAGGCGCCCGGCCTGGTCCAGTTGTCGTGTGCTGTCGGCCAGGGCTGTTACTTCTGTGGCCAGTTCCGGCGCTTCCAGCAAGGCCAGGCACAAGGTGCTGTCTTTGCTGAGCTTTACGTCAATCCGTTCTTCTGTTGGCCGGCTCTGCCACTCGCCTCGCCATCCCCGTGCCTTGAAATTGTTGCCCTGGGGCCGTTCCTGCCAGGGCTTTCGGCCGCCACATAACCGCATCATTTCGTGCCACATGGCGTCCCGCAGTGTGCTGCGGGGCATCTTGTTCAGTAGCGGCTCGGCCCGGGCCCGCAGCTCACCCCGGTGCTCCGGAAGCTGCAGGTCAAGCCCTTCGCTCTGCCGGTCAAACAGGTAGCGCGAGAGCGGTGTGGCGCCGTCTATGCGCTTCTGGAAGGCCTCGGCACCCTCTTTGCGGATCAGGGTGTCCGGGTCTTCCCCTTGCGGCAGCATCAGGAACTGCAGGTGCAGGCCGTCTGCCATCAGCTCCAGGGCGTTTTCCATGGCCCGGTCAGCTGCCCGGAACCCGGCCTGGTCACCGTCAAAACAGAATACGATGTGCCGTACCTGCCGGAGCAGGGCGGTCAGGCTGTCCTGGTTGGTCGCGGTGCCCAAAGTTGCAACGGCGTAGTGAATGCCGTGCTGGGCCAGGGCGATCACGTCCATGTAGCCTTCCACCACCAACAGCTTGTCCAGCTGGCGGATGGCTTGCCGGGCTTCGAACAGACCGTAGATCTCGCGGCTCTTGTGGAATACGTCAGATTCCGGCGAGTTGATGTACTTGGCTTTGTCGTCGCCCAGTGTGCGACCGCCAAAAGCCACGGTCTTGCCCCGGGTGTTCCTGATCGGAAACATCACCCGGTTGCGGAAAAGGTCTCTCGGGCGGCCGTATTGGTCAGACACCGTCCGGGTTTCAATCAGCGGGCCTTTGAGGTCATTCGGAGCCGCGTCGTACAGGGCGGTACCAGTGCCCGGTGCAAAGCCGATCTGGTATTGCTGGATAATGGTGTCGTCCAGGCCGCGCTGTTTCAGGTAATCCCGTGCAAAAGCACCTTGCTGACCGGCCAGGGCCGACTGATAGTAGCGGCTGGCATAATCCAGGGCATCGGTCAGCGTTCTGGCCTGCTGCATTTCCTGCCTGGCGGCCTGGTCGTAAGGCACTTCAAGCCCGGCGCGCCTGGCCAGCTCTTCTACTGCTTCGGTAAAACCGAGGCCCTCGAACTCACGTACGAAGCTGATAGCGTCGCCGTGGGCACCGCATCCGAAACAGTGGTAGAAGCCTTTATCCGGCCGAACGTTAAACGAGGGTGTTTTCTCATCGTGGAACGGGCAGCAGGCTTTGTAGTTGGCGCCGGCTTTTTTCAGGGTGATGCGGGAACCGATCAGCTCCGCCAGGTCGATGCGATCCAGCAGGTCTTCAACAAATCGTTGAGGGATCAGTCCGCTCATGGTGGCTCCACTTCAGCCGGGGTGCCGGGGTAAAACGCTGTTCGCCAGAGCCAAAAATGCCGCCGAAGCCAGGCCTCGGCGGCATTTTCAGTTTGCCGGGTAGGGCGAAACGCCGTTCCGGCAATCAGTCTTGCTGTCGATGCGACCTGAACTCAGTACAGACGCTCGAACTTGCGCTGCTCACGCTGAAGCTTCTTGAGATGACGCTTAACGGCGGCAGCTGCTTTGCGCTTACGAACAGAAGTCGGCTTCTCGTAGTGCTCACGACGACGTACTTCAGAAAGTACACCGGCCTTTTCGCAGGAACGCTTGAAGCGACGCAGTGCTACGTCAAACGGTTCATTCTCTTTCACTTTAACAGCTGGCATTCGGAAATCACCTACCTGATAGATTCGGTTTCAATATGTTCCGGTGGAGTACTCCGCCCGGGCTCGATCCCTGGTCAGATTGGCTAAAACTCGACCAGTGCTAATTTAGGGCGGCAATGATAACGGTTAGCTGGGTTGAGGTCAATCACTGTTCAATGAAACTGCCGGTGGCCTGAGCGTTTCTGCTAAAATGCCGCCAGCTTTCCCTTCTTCTCCTGCGGATACGGCCTGACTATGCTGATTCTTGGTATTGAAACCTCCTGCGATGAAACCGGCGTTGCACTGTTTGACGATAAGCAGGGGCTGCTGGCCCACGCGCTGTTCAGCCAGATTGATATGCATGCCGATTACGGCGGCGTGGTGCCAGAGTTGGCCTCGCGGGACCATGTGCGCAAGCTGTTGCCATTGTGTGACCAGGTACTGGCAGACGCTGGTAAAACCCGGAAAGACCTTGAGGGCATTGCCTATACGGCCGGCCCGGGGCTTGTGGGTGCACTGATGGTGGGCGGTTCTGTGGCCCATGCCCTGGGTTTTGCGCTGGATATTCCGGTGTTGGGTGTGCACCACATGGAAGGCCATTTACTGGCGCCGATGCTGGAGGATAATCCGCCGGAGTTCCCGTTTGTGGCACTGCTGGTGTCTGGCGGCCACACCCAGTTGGTGCGGGTAGACGGCATTGGCGAGTATGAAATGCTGGGCGAATCGGTAGACGACGCCGCCGGTGAAGCGTTCGATAAAACCGCCAAAATGCTGGGCCTGGATTACCCCGGTGGCCCCCGGGTGGCGGCGCTGGCGGAAAAAGGCCGCGATGGCATTTACCGGTTTCCGCGCCCGATGACCGATCGCCCCGGCCTGGATTTCAGTTTCAGTGGCCTGAAAACTTTCACCCTGAACACGGTAAACGCTGCCCGGGATAATGGCACCCTGGATGAGCAGGTAAAAGCCGACATAGCTCTGGCCTTCGAGGCTGCGGTGGTAGATACCCTGACCATCAAATGTAAGCGGGCGCTGGAGCAGACCGGTTGCAAGCGGCTGGTGATTGCCGGTGGTGTAAGCGCCAACAAGCGCCTGCGGGCAGGGCTGGAGAAAATGGCGGCGAAGCTGGGCGGCTCGGTGTTCTATGCCCGCCCGGAGTTCTGTACCGATAACGGCGCCATGAT
>CAYUNQ010000175.1:0-4807 GCA_964446185.1 uncultured Marinobacter sp.
ACCGACCACCTGCTGCAGGAGTTCCTGATCCTGATGTGGGAACGGCTGTCGTGCTGGCTGGTAGACCAGCAAATCCCCTTCGCCCGCACCCAGTTCAGCTACCCGGCCCCGGCCCACGAAGCCGAGTACCGGGCCATGTACCCGGGTGAACTGAAATTCGAGCAGCCGGTGTGCGGCTTTCTGTTCCATGAAAAATACCTGCAACTGCCCATCGTACGCAGCGAGGAAGAAGTGCGGCAGTTCCTGCAGGCGGCCCCGGCCTACATCCTGCACCGCCCCAGCCAGGACGAAAGCCTGCGGGCCCGCATCCAGGCCCTGCTGGCCCGCTACAACTACCCGGACATGCCCGGACTCGACGCCCTGGGCCGAGAGTTGCACATGACGCCCCGCAACATCGGCCGCAAGCTGCAGGACGAAGGCACCTCGCTGCGCAAGATCAAGGAAACCCTGCGGCGGGAACACGCCACGCGCCTGATGACCCACGAAAGTCTGAGCATCAGCGAAATCGCCGAACTTGTGGGCTTCTCCGAAACCGCCGCCTTCTCCCGGGCCTTCAAACGCTGGACTGGCTTGTCGCCAGCCCGGTGGCGTGGCAGCCAGGTTAACGGATAGTCCGCGATCCTTTCTCCTAGCATTCCGGTTGTGCGGGCGGGCTTGCGGGGTGGCCTTTTCATTTTCCTTGAAAAAGAACTCGCTTCGCTCAGACATCTTTTTCTGGCGAAAAATGAAAAGACCACCCCGCGCCGACGGGCATTGGCGGGTTCTCGGATGAAAACCTGCCTATACCTGTGCTGCCCGTCGGTAGGGGGGTGTGGGGTATTTTTCTGGCAGGGAAAAAGATGTCTGAGCGAAGCGAGTTGTTTTTCCCAGAAGAAAAATACCCCACACCCCGCGTACCCGCCCGCATACCCAGCAGGCTAGGAGCCCAAGCCCACCAGAGCAAAAAGTGCCACAACGGGCAACTTGCCAAGGCTAGGCATCTTCCACAGCAAAGGCTTCCCGCAATTTGCGTTTGAGGAGTTTGCCAGCACTGTTTTTCGGCAGCTCGTCGACAAACTGGATGTGTTTCGGAATTTTGAAGCGGGCCAGCTTGGCTCTGGCATGTTCAAGCAGCGACTCTGCACTTTCAGGGTAGCCGTCACGTACAACGACAATCGCGCAGATGGCTTCTATCCACTTTTCGTCCGGAACACCAATCACCGCCACCTCAGCTACCGACTCATGCTGATACAAGGCTTCTTCCACGTCCCGGCTGGCCACCAGAACGCCGCCGGTATTCACCACGTCTTTAATCCGGTCAACGATATAGATGTAGCCCTGCTCGTCACGGTAACCGAGGTCGCCGGAGTGGAACCAACCACCCTCGAAGGCTTCTTCTGTGGCTTCAGGTTTCTGCCAGTAACCGACCATCAGCTGTGGAGACCGGTGCACCAACTCACCCTGCTCTCCGGGCTTGCAGTCCTTTCCGGTGGCCGGGTCAACAATCCGGGTCATAACGGTTTGTAATGGCTTGCCGGCCGATGTCGGGCGGTCGCGATGTTCCTCGGGCCGCAATACGGTTGCCAGTGGCGCAATCTCGCTCTGGCCATAGCAGTTATACAGACCCGCCTGCGGGAGTTGCTGGCTCAGTTGCCGCACAACTTCGCCGGGCATAATGGAGGCGCCGTAGTAAATCTTGTTCACGTGCTGCAGCTTGTTGGCATCAAAGCCTTTGAACTGCAGCAGCGAGATCCAGACCGTGGGTGGAGCAAAGGAGGCATTTAACTGCTCGCTGGCCAGCAGGCCAAGGATGGCACCGGGTGTTGGGGCATTGATCAGCCGGGTATAACCGCCGGTCAACAACATGGGCATCATGAACACATGCATCTGGGCAGAGTGGTACAGCGGCAATGCCGCCAGGCAACGGTCGCCTGGAACAATGTCGAGATGGTACTGGGCCGCCCCGTACTCGGTCATCAGGGAACGGTGGGTGTGCATCGCCCCCTTGGGGTCGGACGTGGTACCTGAGGTGTAGAGAATCTGGACAACGTCGGTGTCGGACAGGTCGGTATCCGGTGGCAGGTCGCTGGCCCCGGAGCTGGCCATTTCGAGAATATCATCAGGGGAGTGGGCGCCGTGCAGGGTGCCGAGGATTTCAATCTCCACCGTTGAGGCGACACTATCCACCTGAGGCTTCAAGTCATTGTCGAAAAACAGAGCCCTGGCGCCTGACTGGTTCAGTACGTAGGACAGCTCATGCTCCACCAGGGCATAGTTGACCGGGACATGAACCAGCCCCGCCTTGGTGCACGCCAGCCACAACAGCAGGTAAGCATCGGAGTTCTTGCCGTAGGCCGCCACCCGGTCGCCTTTATTCAGCCCGAGGGCTATCAGTTGGTGGGCAACGCGGTTACTCGCAGCCTCAATGTCCCGAAAAGTCCATTGTCGGTCAGAAAATGCCAGAGCTACCTTGTCGCCATGACAGGCGGCTGAGCGCGCAATGGCGTCACCAATTGTGTTCCTTAAGGCCCTGAAAACTTGGTTATTGTGTTGAGTGAGCGTTGAGTCTGACATGCTTATCTCGTTTCCTTATTGTTGTAACCGGCTGCCTGCCATTAAGGCAAAGGAGCAGGACCTGTTGGAATGACCCTTCCCGTCGAAAAATTTGACCCGTTCAGACAAGTCTCAACGAGGTCTGGTTTGGGCTCCTGGCCTGTTTGTTTTGCGGGCGGGCGTTGGTTTGGGCTCCCAGACTTCCGGTTGTGCGGGCGGGCTTGCGGGGTGGCTGTTGGATTTTTTTTGGAAAAACAACTCGCTTCGCTCAGACATCTTTTTCCGGCAAAAAATCCAACAGCCACCCCGCGCCGACGAGCATTGGCGGGTATTCGCTTGATAAGAACAGCTGTCACGTTTGCGCTGAGGGCGGGGAGTGGACAGTTTGACGCAAAGTTCAATAGAGCTTCAGGTTACTCTCGTTGCTTTTTGCTTTTTGCTTTTTGCTTTTTGCTTTTTGCTTTTTGCTTTTTGTATTCAGCATTCCTGTGCTGCCCGTCGGTAGGGGGGTGTGGGGTATTTTTCTGGCAGGGAAAAAGATGTCTGAGCGAAGCGAGTTGTTTTTCCCAGAAGAAAAATACCCCACACCCCGCGTACCCGCCCCCACAACAGGAAGGCTGGGAGCCCAAACCAGCGGCCCAGAAGGCCATACAAGACCGATCGGCAAAACAAGAATACAAACCAGACTCTGTTGAAGGAGAACGAAATCCATGAACAACGACATCGTTATTGCAGGCTCCGCCCGAACTCCGATGGGTGGAATGATGGGCTCGCTGAGCTCTGTTCGCTCGCCGGAACTGGGTGCGGTTTCCATCAAGGCCGCCATTGAACGCGCAGGGCTTCAGCCGGCGGATGTTCAGGAAGTCATCATGGGCTGCGTGCTGCCGGCGGGCCTGGGCCAGGCGCCGGCTCGGCAGGCGTCTCGTGCCGCGGGTATTCCGGACAGTTCCGGTTGCACCACCATCAACAAAATGTGCGGCTCCGGCATGCAAGCTGTGATCATGGCCCACGACCAGATCAAAGCGGGCACCAACCGCATCATGATCGCCGGCGGCATGGAAAACATGAGCCAGGCGCCGTACCTGTTGCCCAAAGCCCGTGGCGGTATGCGGATGGGTCATGGCCAGGTGATTGACAGCATGTTCCTGGATGGCCTGGAGGACGCCTACGAAGGCGGCCTGATGGGTGTTTTCGCCCAGCGCACTGCAGACAAGTTCAACATCACCCGCGAAGCCATGGACGAATTCGCCATCGGCTCCCTGCAAAAAGCCCTGGCGGCTATTGAGAATGGCTGGTTCCGGGATGAAATCGTACCGGTGACTGTCTCCGGCCGCGGTGGCGATACCCAGGTCGATATCGACGAACAACCGGGCAACGCCAAGCCGGAAAAAATTCCCCAGCTGAAACCGGCGTTCGCCAAAGACGGTTCGGTAACCGCTGCCAACTCCAGCTCCATCAGCGATGGCGCCTCGGCCCTGGTCCTGACCACCGCCGAAGAAGCACAGAACCGTGGTCTGAGCCCGCAGGCGCGAATCGCGGCCCACGCTACCCATGCCCAGCTGCCTGCAGAGTTCACCCTGGCTCCGATCGGTTCCATCGAAAAAGTGCTCAGAAAAGCCGGCTGGACGCTGGACGACGTCGACCTGTTCGAAATCAACGAAGCCTTCGCGGTGGTCACCCTGGCGGCGATCAACGAACTCAAGTTGCCGGCTGAAAAGGTCAACGTCCACGGCGGCGCCTGTGCCCTGGGCCATCCCATCGGCTCGTCCGGCTCACGGATCATCATCACCCTGATCAACGCCCTCAAACAGCGTGGCCTGAAGCGCGGTGTGGCGTCCCTGTGCATCGGCGGTGGTGAGGCGACTGCCGTGGCTGTGGAGCTGATTTAAGTCTGAGCTCCCGGGGGCTCGGCTTGGGCTCCCGGACTTCCCGTTTTGTGGGGCGGCTGGGCTTGGGCTCCCAGACTTCCGGCTTTGCGGGCGGGCTTGCGGGGTGGCCTTTTCATTTTCCTTGAAAAAGAACTCGCTGCGCTCAGACATCTTTTTCTGGCGAAAAATGAAAAGACCACCCCGCGCCGACGGGCATTGGCGGGTTCTCGGTTGAAAAGACTGTTCCGTGAAGGGGCAATGCTTACCCTCGAGGCTGGCTGCTAACCCACATAATCTCTTTGCCTTTGCCTTTGCCTTTGTCGTTGTCTTTAAACTTTCCTATCCCCTTTGGGCCCGTCGGTAGGGGGGTGTGGGGTATTTTTCTGGCAGGGAAAAAGATGTCTGAG
>CAYUNQ010000176.1:0-4783 GCA_964446185.1 uncultured Marinobacter sp.
GTTCACCTGTGCCGCCTTTGTTTCTGCGATGTCACGGGTATATACCCAACATACGGCTTTTCCCTGCGTATGGACGAGCAGCATCACCTGCGTCGCCTTTTCCTCATTCATTCCGAAGAACTTCATCAATACTTCCACCACGAAGTCCATGGGTGTGTAATCGTCGTTCAGGAGCACCACCCTGAATCGGGCCGGGCGCTTCAGGGCAGGCTTTTCAGGCGCAACACTGACCCCCTCATGGCGCCCTGGCTGTTCGTCCTCCCCCTGATTGAATACTAGTAGAGAATTCTTAATGGTTCTGTTTACCGGTTATTCGGTTTCCTGACTAAATGTGGTTGCCCGACTGCGGCTTTTCAAGCCGGAAGCGAAGCAAGCGTGCGTTATTTATCAATACGGACATGATACAGCTTCCAGACCTTCTTCAACCACTCATTCGGCCCGGCGAGACTCTTGACTGCAGCCTCTAATTGGCAGAGAGTTAACGAGCATTGTTAAATAATGTAACTTAATGAAACAGTAATGTAACCAGAGACGACACAAAAGCACCGGTTATCGGTCGCTCCAATAATAAGACAGTAAAGGAACAGGGGAGTTCATCATGCCAAGAGGCAAAGTCAAATGGTTCAACAACGCCAAGGGATACGGCTTTATTATCGAAGACGGCCACAGTGACGATCTGTTCGCCCATTTTTCTTCGGTACAGATGGAGGGTTATAAAACCCTGAAGGCCGGCCAGTCGGTCACCTTCGACAAAAAGCCGGTCGAAAAAGGCGTTCACGCCATCAACATCGTACCCGATGAAGCGCCAGCAAAGCAGGAACCGGGCCAGGAGTCCAGGCAAGGCGGCGAGTCCCCGGAGAGCGGGCTGTCAGGCCACTCCGGTTATCCTCCGAGAGCTGTTAACGGCTGAGATAATCGCAGCGGTTATTTCCCATGACTCCTGCCGGGGTTCCGGCAGGCTTGGTTTGTTTTGTGCTTTTTCCAGAATACCGAATCCTTTAGGCTTGCCCTTCCGCCGTATCACCGACAGGAACCGTGCATGGCCGAGCTGATTCTGTTCAACAAACCCTTTCAGGTGCTGAGCCAGTTCACTGATGACCGCGCCGAACACCCCCGCGAAACCCTTGCCCAGTGGATTAAAAAGCCCGGCTTCTACCCCGCCGGCCGGCTGGACTATGACTCCGAAGGCCTGTTGCTGTTGACCAACCACGGCGCGCTGCAGCACCGGATTGCCGCCCCCACCAACAAAATGCCGAAAACCTACTGGGTGCAGGTTGAAGGGGAAATCTCCGACAATGCAATCGGACAACTTTGCCGCGGCGTGGACCTGAAAGATGGCCAGACCCGCCCCGCCATCGCCAAACGAATGGCGCAGCCGGATGTGTGGCCCCGTGTGCCCCCGGTGCGTTACCGTGAAGCCATCCCCACCAGCTGGCTGGAACTCACCATTACCGAGGGCCGTAACCGGCAGGTGCGGCGCATGACAGCCGCCGTCGGCTACCCTACCCTTAGACTGATCCGCTACCGGATAGGAGACTGGACACTGGACGGCCTGAAACCCGGCCATTTCCGCCTTGAAACCATTCACTTGCCAGACACTCCGCCGGCAGGCAAACAAAACCCGCGCAAGGCCAAGCCCGGGCGCCGCACGACCAACAGGAGGCCAAGCCGAAAATGACCTGGAAACCCCATGCCACCGTGGCCGTTGTGGCCGAAGACGAACAGGGCCGCTTTCTGCTGGTTGAAGAAGAAAGCCACGGCAAAGTGGTTTTCAACCAGCCTGCCGGGCATATCGAGGAAGGCGAAGCCATCCTGGATGCGGTCCGGCGCGAGGCACTGGAAGAAACCGGCTGGCAGATTGAGCCGGAGTGGTTTCTTGGCGTTTACACCTACAAGGCCCCGGCCAACGGTGTTACCTACCACCGGTTCTGTTATGCCGCCAAAGCTATCAGGCAAGTCACCACCGAACTGGATACCGGCATTATTGCCCCGCACTGGCTCACCCTGGACGAAATCCGCAATCTGGGAAGCCGGCTACGGAGCCCGCTGGTACTCCAATGCATCGAGGATTACCGAAACGGCCGGAAATTCCCCCTTGAAGTGGTAGTAGACGGACAGACGTAACCATCACAAGGTGGTAAAATCGCCGCTTTTAACCGGTTATCCAGAAGGCCCATGACCCAGATTCCTGCTTCCCAAGCCCCCCAGAACACCCGTGTGATCGTCGGCATGTCCGGCGGCGTGGACTCCTCCGTGGCCGCCTGGCTGCTGAAAGACCAGGGTTACCAGGTGGAAGGCCTGTTCATGAAGAACTGGGATGAAGACGACGGCACCGAATATTGCACCGCGATGACTGACCTGGCCGATGCCCAGGCGGTGGCCGATGCCATCGGCATCAAGCTGCACACCGCCAGCTTTGCCGCCGAATACTGGGACCGGGTGTTCGAGCATTTCCTGTCCGAATACAGCGCCGGGCGCACCCCGAACCCGGACATCCTGTGCAACAAGGAAGTAAAATTCCGCGCTTTCCTGGATTACGCCGTCACCCTTGGCGCAGATTATATCGCCACCGGCCATTACACCCGCCAGCGCCCCCTCAACGATGGCACAGGAAAGGCACAACTGCTGAAGGGGCTGGATCCGAACAAAGATCAGAGCTATTTCCTGCATGCCGTGTCCGGCGACCGTATTGCCCGCACCCTGTTCCCGGTGGGCGAACTGGAAAAGCCGGAAGTGCGCCGTATTGCCGAAGCCCAGGGCTTTGTAACCCACGACAAGAAAGATTCCACCGGTATCTGCTTCATCGGCGAGCGCAAGTTCACCGACTTCCTGAAGCAATACCTGCCGGCCCAGCCCGGCAACATTGAAACGCCGGACGGCAAGGTAATCGGCAAACACCAGGGCCTGATGTACCACACCATTGGCCAGCGCCAGGGCCTGGGCATAGGTGGCCTGGCCGAGTATGGCGATGAACCCTGGTACGTGGCGGAAAAAGACCTGTCCCGCAACGTACTGATTGCCGTTCAGGGCAAGAATCACCCGCTGCTGTTTTCCCGGGGCCTGGTGTCCGGCCCCATCGACTGGGTCGCGGGCGAGGCGCCGGCCCGACAGTTCCGCTGCAAGGCCAAAACCCGTTACCGCCAGCCGGACCAGGACTGCGAGGTCACCGTTATCGAAGGTGGAGTCAAGGTGGTCTTTGACGACGCCCAGCGGGCAGTCACCCCCGGCCAGTCAGTGGTGTTCTACGATGGCGATGTTTGCCTGGGCGGCGGCGTGATTGAAGAAACCTGGCGCGATGGCGAACCCTTACCCACCCGCCTGAGCACGGAAGTTGACGCATGAGCCGCTCCCTGCACGACCAGACCCTGGCCCTGGCCGGCATCTTCCAGGCCGCCGCACTGGTGCGGGAAATTGCCCACACTGGCTACTGCAACGAAGCGGCCATGGAAACCTGTATCCGTTCTTTGTTTGCCACCAATCCCGCGACCACACTGGACGTCTACGGCGGCGAACTGTCGGATATCCGCGATGGCCTCCAGGTGCTGTCTACCGTATTTGCCCAGCAAACCCGCCCCCAAGACGCCGAGGTTCTGCGCTATGTGCTGAACCTGATTCACCTGGAGTCCAAGCTCAAGCGCAAGGGCGATGTTATGGATGTGCTTGGCACCCGCATTGAGCAGGCCCGCCACACCGCCAGCCATTTCGGGTACACCCACAGCAACCTGCTGAGCAACCTGGCGTCTGTGTACAGCGACACCATCAGTACCCTGGGTCCACGCATTCAGGTCAGCGGAAATCCCAACATGCTGCAGCGGGAAGAGAACCAGCACAAAGTCCGTGCCCTGCTGCTGGCCGGCATCCGCTCAGCGGTACTCTGGCGCCAGAGCGGCGGTCACCGCTGGCAGCTGATTTTCAAACGCAAGAAAGTGATCCTGTACGCCCGGGAGTTGCTGCGCTGATTCGCAGCGCCCTCTGGTGTATCATTAACGCCTTCACATTTTTCCGATCCGATTTTTCTTTGATGAACTGAGAGGTTTTCGATGGAACTCACCGCCCTGACCGCTATTTCCCCGGTCGATGGCCGCTACGGCAGTAAAGTCAGCGTATTTCGCAGCATCTTCAGTGAATACGGCCTGATCCGTAACCGGGTAACCGTCGAAATCCGCTGGCTGCAGAAACTGGCCGATCATCCGGCCATTACCGAAGTACCGGCATTCTCTGCAGAAGCCAATGCCTTCCTGGACAAACTGGTCAGCGAATTCAGCCTGGCCGATGCCGAGCGCATCAAGGAAATCGAGCGCACCACCAACCACGACGTGAAAGCGGTCGAGTACCTGATCAAAGAAAAAATTGCCGATGTGCCCGAGCTGCACGCCGTCACTGAGTTTGTCCACTTCGCTTGCACCTCCGAAGACATCAACAACCTGTCCCACGGCCTGATGCTGCGCGAAGGCCTGGACCATGGCCTGTTGCCGGCCATGGAAAAGGTGATCGACAAGCTGGCCGAGCTGGCCAAGGAACACGCCGAGCAGCCCATGCTGTCTCGCACCCATGGCCAGACTGCCTCGCCTACCACCGTGGGCAAGGAACTGGCTAATGTGGTCTATCGCCTGCGCCGGCAGCTGATGCAAATCCGTGAAGTGGAAATCATGGGCAAGATCAACGGTGCCGTGGGCAACTACAACGCTCACCTGTCCGCTTACCCGGATGTTGACTGGGCCGCCAACGCCGAAGACTTCATCGAAAGCCTGGGCCTCGACTGGAACCCGTACACCACCCAGAT
>CAYUNQ010000177.1:0-4777 GCA_964446185.1 uncultured Marinobacter sp.
TCGAAGGCGAGAAATACATTGTGCGCGCCGTGGAAGACCTGAACGGCGTTCTGCTGTACCACGCCGACGACGGCGAGAATATCCACCAGGTTTCGGAAGTGAAACTGGCCGGTTCGGTGAACTTTTCCGCTCCGCATCAGCGCCTGTTTGCCGGCCAGTTCGACCGTAACGGGGCGTTCCGGCTGCGGGTGTCTACCCTGAAACACATGGACCGCCTGCGGGCATCGCCGGCTCAGGGGCTGATTGGCGCCCGTACCCAGCATTTGCCGCACCAGTTGTATATTGCCCACGAAGTGGCCCGGCGCCATGCGCCGCGGGTACTGCTGGCTGACGAAGTGGGCCTGGGCAAAACCATCGAAGCCGGCCTGATCCTGCATTACCAGTTGCACACCGGCCGTGCCCGCCGGGCCCTGATTGTGGTGCCGGATTCGCTGATTCACCAGTGGCTGGTGGAAATGCTGCGCCGCTTCAACCTGCGTTTCTCCATCGTCGACCAGGGCCGCTACGACGACCTCAAGGCCCAGGAAGATGATGTCGATGCCCTGGTAAACCACATCTTCGGTGACGACGATGACGGCGTAAACCCCTTCGAGGCCGACCAGCTGGTGCTGTGCAGCCTGGACTTTCTGGTGCGCAGTGAACAGGCCCGGAAGCACGCACTCGCGGCCGGCTGGGACCTGATGGTGGTGGATGAAGCACACCACCTGGCCTGGTCTCCGGAGCAGGCCAGCCCTGAGTATCAGGTGGTGGAAAGCCTGTCGGCAGCCAGCAAGGGCTTGCTGTTGCTGACGGCCACGCCGGAACAGGTGGGTGTGGCCAGTCACTTTGCCCGCCTGCGCCTGCTCGACCCGGCCAGGTTCCACAGCCTGGAAGCGTTCCGGGAAGAGGAGCAGCAATACGAAGCCATTAACCGGGTTGTGCGCCGGCTACTGGAAACGCCGGACAGCATTGCTGAAGAGGACAAGTCGGCGCTGACCAACTGGTTAGGGGATCAGCTGGACGAGCTGCTGGACCGGGATAATGCCCACCATGCCGTGATTGATGCCCTGCTGGATCGTCACGGCACCGGCCGGGTACTGTTCCGCAATACCCGCGCGGCCATTCAGGGCTTTCCGGAACGCCAGCCCTTGCCGGAGCCTTTGCCGTGCCCGGAGCTTTACCAGGACGATCGCCATGGCCTGACCGGCCTGGCCCCCGAGCAGTCGGCCCCGGAAGAGCAATGGCTGGCCGAGGATCCCCGGGTAGCCTGGCTGGAGAAAAAGCTGGCCGGCCTGCGTCCGGCCAAGGTGGTGGTGATCTGTGCCCGGGCCGATACCGCCATGGCGCTGGAGCATTACCTGCAATTGCGGGCGGGCATTCGCAGTGCCGCCTTCCACGAACACCTGAGCCTGCTGGAGCGGGACCGGGCGGCCGCCTACTTCGCCGATACCGAGCAGGGCGCCCAGGCGCTGATCTGTTCCGAGATTGGCAGTGAGGGCCGCAACTTCCAGTTTGCCCACCATCTGGTGCTGTTCGACCTGCCGGCCAACCCGGACCTTCTGGAGCAGCGTATCGGCCGGCTGGACCGGATCGGGCAGACCGAAACCATCAAAATTCATATCCCCTACCTTCAGGGCACCAGCCAGGAGGTGCAGTACCGCTGGTTCCAGGAAGGCCTGAACGCCTTTGCCGAGAGTTGTGCAGTTGGTGTAGCTGTGCATGAACATGTGGCACAGAACTGGCAGAAAGCGCTGGACGGGGACGTGAGTGCTGTGTCGCCGCTGCTGGCGGACAGTGCTGAAGAAACGCAGCGCCTGAAAACCCTGCTGCACAACGGCCGGGATGCCCTGATCGAGCTGAATTCCTGCCGCCGGGAAGAAGCCGATGCGCTGATCGGCCAGATCGAGCAGGAGGAGAGCTCGGCCCAGGTGCGGGACTATCTGGTGCAGGCCTTCGATATTCTGGGCGTGGATGTGGAAGACCACAGCGAGCACGCGGATGTACTCCGGCCCGGCGAACAATACCAGGCCGGCCATGTGGCCGACCTGCCCGAAGACGGCCTGACCGTTACCTGGGAGCGCGAGCAGGCCCTGCAACGGGAAGATATGGCGTTCATGAGCTGGGAGCACCCGTTGGTGACCGGGGTCATGGATTCGGTGACCAGCTCTGGCCTGGGCAAGGCAGCGCTGGCCAGTTTGTCGGTCAAGGCGCTGCCAGCGGGCACCCTGCTGCTGGAAGCGGTGTTTGCCGTGCACTGTCCGGCACCAGAGGCGCTGCAATTAACCCGCTATCTGCCGGTGTCCCCGTTGCGGCTGGTGGTGGATGTAAACGGCCGGGATTTGTCCAAGGCCTTGCCCCACGACCGGCTGAATGAGCTGTGCTCCAATATCCGCCGCCGGACCGCCCAGGCGATTGTGCCGAAGATCCGGGCCGAGGTGGAAACCATGGTGGACCATGTCGAGCGGCTGGCGGCGCCGAACCTTGTGTCCTTGCAGGAAAAGGCGCTGGCGCAGGTAGAAGCCGGGTTTGTGCCGGAAATCCGCCGGCTGGAAGCCTTGCAGGCAGTGAACCCGGCCATCCGTAACGAGGAAATCGAGTTCCTGCGGCACCAGTTGGAGGCAGCCCGGGAGGCGGTTGGCCATGCCAGCCTGGCGCTGGAGGGTATCCGGGTCATTGTCACCTCCTGATGGCAGTAACTGGCTGAATCCGGAGTGGTATCTGGAACGTGATCATCGGTTAGGGTAAGTTCAGCGTAACGAAGTGTTAGCGAAGTGGCTCCGGCTTTTATGCCGGAGACTCTAATCCATGGAAGACAGAGAGATTTTGCGATGACTTTGATTCTGTTTCTTGTAGCACTGGCCGGCCTGCTGTTTGTGATGCGCCGGGAATCCGGTGCCAAGCCGGCTATCGGCGTGATGCTGGTGGTGGGTGTGTTGTCCTTGTTTATGGCCTCCGGCTGGCTGACCCTGCTTCTGTTCCTGGGCGCTGCCGCCACGGCGGCTGCCGGCTTGCCCCGGTTCCGCATGAACTGGCTTACGCCCCGGGTGTTTGCCATGTTCAAGAAAGTGGCGCCGAAGGTGTCCGACACCGAAAAGGTCGCCCTGGAAGCCGGCACTGTGGGCTGGGACGGCGAGCTGTTCACCGGTCGCCCGGACTGGCATAACCTGCTGATCAACCGTCACACCGGCCTGAGCGAGGAAGAGCAGGCCTTTGTGGATAACCAGTGCACCCAGGCGATCGCCTTGTGCAACGCCTGGGACCTGGCCGTAGAGCGGGCTGACCTGCCCAAAGAACTATGGGATTTCCTGAAGCAGGAAAAATTCTTCGGCATGATCATCCCGAAGGAATACGGTGGCCTGGGTTTCTCGGCCAAGGCCCAGACGGCGGTACTGCAGAAACTGGCCGCCAATGAAATGCTGATGGTGACCGTGGGCGTGCCCAACTCCCTCGGCCCGGGCGAGCTGCTGGTCAAATACGGCACCCAGGAGCAGAAAGACTATTATCTGCCGCGCCTGGCGGATGGCCGGGAAGTGCCCTGTTTTGGTCTGACCGGCCCCCGGGCCGGCTCCGATGCCACGTCCATTCCGGATACCGGCATCGTGTGCAAGCAGGAAATCGATGGCAAGGAAGTGTTGGGGATCCGCCTGAATTTTGAAAAACGCTGGATCACCCTGGCCCCGGTAGCCACGGTAGTGGGCCTGGCCTTCCGGATGTTTGACCCGGATGGCCTGTTGGGCGACACCAAGGATTACGGCATCACCTGCGCGCTGATTCCCCGGGAGACTGAGGGGATGGAGATTGGTCGCCGCCATTGCCCCATTGGCTCGCCGTTTATGAACGGGCCGATCAAAGGCAAGGATGTGTTCATTCCGCTGGATTACATCATCGGTGGCCAGGAAATGGCCGGTCAGGGCTGGCGCATGCTGGTTGAATGCCTGTCGGTGGGCCGTTGCATCACCCTGCCTTCCGGTGCGGCCGGTGCTGCAGCCTATGCGGTGGGCACCGCGGGTGGCTTTACCCGCATTCGCCGCCAGTTCAATACCCCGGTGGCCGAGATGGAAGGCGTACAGGCACCCCTGGCTCGCATTGCCGGCAAGACCTACATTGCCCAGGCCGCCGTGAACCACACCGCCAACATGATCGACCGCGGCGAGAAGCCGGCGGTACCTTCTGCCATCCTTAAATACCATCTGACCGAGTTCCAGCGTGACATCCTAACCGATGCCATGGATGTGCACGGCGGCAAGACCGTTACCCTTGGTCCGCGCAACTATCTGGGCATTGGATACAGTGGTGCGGCGGTGTCCATCACCGTTGAAGGCGCAAACATCATGACCCGCAGTTTGATGATCTTCGGGCAGGGCGCCATTCGCTGCCATCCCTATGTGCTCAAGGAGCTGGCGGCCAAGGATAACGACGACATCAAAGCCTTCGACGAAGCCTTCTTTGGTCATGCTGGCCTGATCTTCGGTAACGCCGCCCGCGCCTTCACCCAGGCACTGGGTATTGGCAAGGCCGATGTGCCGTTTGACAGTGCTTCCAGGCCTTATGCCCAGGCCCTGGCCCGGTTCAGTTCGGCCTTTGGCCTGTGTGCCGATGCGGCCATGACCACGCTTGGTGGCGAGCTGAAAATGCGCGAGCTGATTTCGGCCCGTCTGGGCGACATGCTGGCCAACCTGTATCTGGCCTCAATGGTGCTCAAGAACTGGTACGAAACCCAGCCGGTGGACGGCGAGAAGGAGCTGATGCAGTACAGCATGACCCTGTTGCTGCATCGCACCGAAAAGGCCCTGGACGA
>CAYUNQ010000178.1:0-4765 GCA_964446185.1 uncultured Marinobacter sp.
CCAGCCGGTGGCGTCGGTGGCCGATGGTGAACTGGCGCAGGGCGCGGCTGCGGAAGGTAATGGTGGGCATGTCGCCGCTGTGGCTGTCCACCTGGTTCTCAAAGGCGGCTTCCATGGCGTTGCGGGCAATGTTCAGGAAGGCCTGGATCAGCTGTTCCTTGTCGCCGGTGAATTCCGGAATGCTGGGGTCGTAATCCCGCTTCAGGCGCACCCGGCCCTTGCTTTCGGCTTCAATCAGGGTGCGTACCCGTTCCAGTACTTCGTGGATGTTGGTGCTGGCCATTTGCAGGGCCTTGTTGGGGCCCAGCATGCGGTCTACCAGGCTGCGCAGGCGGTCGGCTTCGTTGATGATCACCTGGGTGTATTCGCGCTGGTCTTCGCTGTTCAGTTCCCGGTCCAGCAGTTGCGCCGCACCTCGAATGCCTCCCAGCGGGTTCTTGATTTCGTGGGCCATGCCGCGCACCAGGATGCGGGTGGTTTCCTGCTGGGAGATGATGTCTTCTTCCCGGCTGATGCGCAGCATCCGGTCTTTCGGCTGGATTTCGATCACCAGCTCGGTCGGGTCCACGCTCACCGGGGTTACCGAGTAGTCTACGGTGAAGCGGGAGCCGGTCAGCAGGGCGAACTCGGCCTCGCGGCGGGTGTAAGACTGGCCGTTGTTGAGGGCTGCGTACAGGGTCTTCAGGGCGTCGCTGGAGTCGATCAGCAGATCACCCAGGGGCAGGCCCCGGGTGCGGGTCAGGCTGGTTTCGAACAGGTTCTCGGCCGCCGGGTTCAGGTAACGGATAGTGAGGTCTTCGCCGAGCACCAGAAGGGAAGTGCTCAGGCTGTCCAGAATGCTTTTGTATTTACTGTCCGGGGCGGCGGGCGGCTGTAACGTCATGCTCGGCTTCCGTTTTCGTTTCATGCGTGTACCCCGGTTTTGCAAAATCCGAACCAGTTTTTCGGGCCGGCAGAAAAAAATGGGCGACGGCCGGGCGCGGGCCGGCCTGTGGGGCATGGCGGTGCTGTGGCTTGGTGCAGATGGTGCGGGAAAGGCTACAGGCAGCCGGCAATTTGCCCCTTCGCTGCCCAGAGTATGGCGTTAATGTGGTGCATGTGCACTAATTTGGTGCGAATAATTCCGAATGATGCGCCGGGGTTTACCGGCGCAGGACAGACGGGCGATGAACGGTAAAGCGGATACTGGGGCCGGTTTTCACCTGAACGCCCTGGTCGTCGACGATGTGCACACCGGCCTGGTGGGTGCCGCGCTCAATGTTGTTCACGGTTACCGAGCCGGAGGAGCTCTGGCCTACGGGTTGGCCGTCGAGGGTGATTTCGTATTTGTGGCCGCGCTTGAGGCCAGGGGTGCTGCGCACTTCAAAGGTGACGTCGCCACTGCCGCTGTGGAAAGCCTGGTCGTTCTGGGGGTGGACAAAGCTCAGGCTGTCGTAGCTGGCGCCTTCCCGCTGAACTTCTTTCAGTAGCTGGTCGGTTTCGCGCACCACTTCCGGTTTGGGCAGGGTGATGGTGGTTACCGGTTTTACCTTGATGGTTTCGCTGCCTTGCATGGGTTCGTCTGAAAAGGTGACGTTGCCCTGGGCATCCACATGGCGATACACCTCTGCGTGAGCGCCGGCGGCGGCCAGCAGGCAGAATCCGGTTACAAAGGCGAGAGGTGTTTTCATGGCAATAACCTGTAATGAGTAACTGCTTCGATTATCGACGCCGGGGGCAGTGTTTTCAACGGCCCCCGGGCTTGGTTGGGTTACATATCGTTAACGGCCTCACAAAACTCACCCACAAAAAAGCCCCGCACGTGGCGGGGCTTGCTTATGCTACTTTGCACCAAAATGGTGCAGTGGTTTAGCAGGAGTAATACAGTTCGAATTCAACCGGGTGGGTGGTCATGTTGATGCGCTCAACTTCGCCACGCTTCAGGTCAATGTAGCCGGCAATCATGTCCTCAGTGAACACGCCGCCGCGGGTCAGGAACTCGTGGTCTTCCGCCAGGCAATCGAGCGCTTCCTGCAGGGTAGTTGCTACCTGCGGGATGTTCATGGCTTCTTCCTTCGGCAGGTCGTACAAGTCCTTGTCCATGGCATCGCCAGGGTGGATCTTGTTCTGGATGCCGTCCAGGCCGGCCATCATCAGGGCAGCGAAGGCCAGGTACGGGTTGGCTGCCGGGTCAGGGAAGCGCACTTCAATACGGCGAGCCTTCGGGCTGCTTACGTACGGAATCCGGATGGAAGCGGAGCGGTTGCGGGCAGAGTAGGCCAGCATTACCGGGGCTTCGTAGCCGGGTACCAGGCGCTTGTAGCTGTTGGTGGCCGGGTTGGTGAAGGCGTTGATGGCCTTGGAGTGCTTGATGATGCCGCCGATGTAGTACAGGGCCATTTCGCTCAGGCCAGCATAGCTGTCGCCGGCGAACAGGTTTTTGCCGTCTTTATTCAGGGACATGTGTACGTGCATGCCGGAACCGTTATCGCCAACCACCGGTTTGGGCATGAAGGTGGCGGTTTTGCCGTAGGCGTGGGCCACGTTGTGCACGCAGTACTTCAGGATCTGAACTTCGTCAGCCTTGCGGGTCAGGGTGTTGGGGCCAACGCCGATTTCACACTGGCCGGCTGTGCCCACTTCGTGGTGGTGCACTTCGATGGTCAGGCCCATAGACTCCATCGCGGCACACATGGCGCCACGCAGGTCGTGCAGGCTGTCTACCGGCGGAACCGGGAAGTAGCCGCCTTTCACGCCCGGGCGGTGGCCAATGTTGTTGCGATCGAAGTCTTCGCCGGATACCCAGGCGGCTTCTTCAGAGTGGAGGGAATACATGGAGCCCTGCATGTCGGTCTTCCACTTCACGGAATCAAAGATGAAGAACTCGGGCTCGGGGCCAAACAGGGCGCCGTCGGCAATGCCGGTGGACTTCAGGTATTCCTCTGCGCGCTGGGCAACGGAGCGGGGGTCGCGCTCGTAACCCTGCATGGTTGTAGGTTCTACAATGTTGCAGGTGATGTTAATAGTGGTTTCTTCGGTGAACGGATCCAGCACGGAGGTTTCGTCAACCGGCATCAGAATCATGTCGGATTCGTTGATGCCTTTCCAGCCGGCAATAGACGAGCCGTCGAACATCTTGCCGTCGGCGAAGAAGTCTTCGTCTACTTCGGTGGCCGGCATGGTCACGTGTTGTTCTTTACCGCGGCTGTCGGTGAAGCGCAGGTCAACCCATTTGACTTCGTGTTCTTTGATCAAATCAATCGTCTTGGACATTATGCATGCTCCGTAGTGATGTCGTATTCGTTGTGCCGGATCGTTCAGCGTGCTGAGGCCCGATCTTTTGCAGGTGGGGGCAGCTTACCAGAAGCTTTTGGCCCTTACCTTTCAATTGCGGCTGATACTCTCTAAGCAAGTGGCTTGCCAGTTTTGTGTAACTGCGCCACAACCGAGCAGCCGCAAGGCTTTGGTGCGCTGTGTGTGCAAAAGTGTACGGCGGCTGGGGAGGAATTGCACCAGAATAGCGCACCAAGTTGGTGCGTTATCCGGTGGTCTGCCTGATATCAGTGCGCCGGCAGGGTTGATTACATATTAGGCACTATTCTTCATATAATCGACATGGACTTTTCGATATACTGCGCGCCGCTAATTTCTGCAGGATACCCGTTGTGATTGATAAGCTAAGAAACGTCGCCATCATTGCCCACGTTGACCATGGTAAAACCACCCTGGTCGACATGTTGCTGCGCCAGTCCGGTACTCTGGACCGTAAAGAGCTCGAGAACGAGCGCGTTATGGACTCCAATGACCAGGAAAGAGAGCGTGGTATCACCATTCTGGCAAAAAACACCGCGCTGAAGTGGAAGGACTACGATATCAACATCGTAGACACCCCGGGCCACGCTGACTTCGGTGGCGAAGTTGAGCGAGTCATGAGCATGGTAGACAGTGTGCTGCTGGTGGTGGATTCCATCGACGGCCCCATGCCGCAAACCCGCTTTGTAACCCAGAAAGCGTTCGCAGCGGGCCTGCGCCCGATTGTGGTAGTGAACAAGATTGACCGCCCGGGTGCGCGCCCGGACTGGGTTGTCGATCAGGTATTTGACCTTTTCGATAACCTGGGTGCCACCGATGAGCAGCTGGACTTCCCGATTGTCTACGCCAGCGCCCTGAACGGCATTGCCGGTATGGACCATGAAGACCTTCAGGACAACATGGACGCCGTATTCCAGGCGATTGTTGACCACGTACCCGCGCCTTCTGTTGACCTGGACGGCCCGTTCCAGATGC
The DNA here is from genome assembly GCA_964446185.1 of uncultured Marinobacter sp. Classification (GTDB taxonomy): domain Bacteria; phylum Pseudomonadota; class Gammaproteobacteria; order Pseudomonadales; family Oleiphilaceae; genus Marinobacter. The sequence goes on from CAYUNQ010000178.1 coordinate 4,267, forward strand.
AGATCTCCCAGCTGGACTACAACAGCTTCCTGGGTGTAATCGGTATCGGCCGCATCACGCGCGGTAAAGTCAAAACCAATACTCCGGTGGTGGCTGTTGGCGCTGACGGCAAGAAGCGTAATGGTCGTATTCTGAAGATCATGGGTCACTCCGGCCTGCAGCGTGTGGAAGTTGAAGAAGCACAGGCTGGCGACATCGTGTGCGTGAGTGGTCTGGACCAGCTGTTTATTTCCGACACCCTGTGTGATCCCGCCAACGTAGAAGCCCTGCCGGCGCTGACCGTTGACGAGCCCACCGTATCCATGACCTTCCAGGTAAACGATTCACCGTTTGCCGGTAAAGAAGGCAAGTACGTGACCAGCCGTAACATCAAGGAGCGTCTGGAGAAAGAGCTGCTGCACAACGTGGCGCTGCGGGTTGAAGAAGGCGATTCTGCGGACAAGTTCAAGGTGTCTGGCCGGGGTGAGCTGCACCTGTCGGTTCTGATCGAGAACATGCG
>CAYUNQ010000179.1:0-3223 GCA_964446185.1 uncultured Marinobacter sp.
GATTGCTTCCAGCGGGATGGATAATTACCCGGCTCATATGAAGTCGTGGATTCGTAGCCTGGCGAATGCGGTGCCGATCAAGCGGATGGGCACGGAGTCCGAGGTGAGTTCGGCGATCTGTTTCCTGCTTAGCCCGGGCGCGGCGTTTATCAGTGGTGACTGCCTGCGGATTGACGGGGCGGCGTCTCAGGGTGGACGGGTTTGGCCGATGCCCAAGGCCAAGAATAACGAGCCCTACAACGGCTTCCATCGGGCGGTAACGCCAAAAGTATTGAGTGACGACTGAGGATTTCCCATGCAGGTACTGGAAACAACAATAACCCCCCAGTCCGACGAGTTCCGGGCCAATGTGGAGGCCATGGAAGCGCATATCGCGACCTTCCGGGATGTGGAGCAGAAGGTGCTGGACCTGGCGGAATCGGCCCGGGAGAAGTTTACCAAGCGGGGCAAGTTGCTGCCGCGGGATCGCATCAATCGGTTGCTGGATCGGGGCAGCGAGTTCCTGGAACTGTGTTCCTTGGCCGGTTACAAGATGCACGATGACAAAGACGGCTCCATGGCCGGTGGCGGGATTATTGCCGGCATTGGCCGGGTAGCGGGTGTGCGCTGTCTGGTGTTGGCGAGTAACAGCGCTATCAAAGGCGGAACCATTACTCCTGCGGGCCTGGATAAGACTCTGCGCCTGCAGCAAATTGCCATGGAGAACAAGCTTCCTGTGGTGTCTCTATCGGAGTCCGGCGGGGCCAACCTGAACTACGCCACCGATATCTTCGTGCTGGGCGCGCGCGGCTTTGCCAACCAGGCGCGGATGTCCGCAGCCGGCATTCCGCAGGTAACCGTGGTACACGGCAACGCCACCGCCGGCGGGGCCTACCAGCCGGGTCTGTCGGATTATGTGATCGCCGTGCGCGAGCAGGCCAAGATATTCCTGGCCGGTCCGCCGCTGCTGAAGGCAGCCACGGGTGAAATCGCCACCGATGAAGAGCTGGGCGGCGCGGAAATGCACGCTACCGTGGCCGGCACCGCTGAATACCTGGCCGAAGACGACGCCGACGGCATCCGCCAGGCCCGGGAAATTCTCGGCGCGCTGCCCTGGAATGAAAACCTGCCACTGCGTCAGGAACCGCAGTGGGATGAGCCGCTGTATCCGGCTGACGAGCTGCTCGGTGTGATTCCTTCCGACGCCAAGAAGCCCTACGACGTGCGCGAAATCCTCGCCCGCATCGCCGACGGCTCCCGTTTCCTGGATTTCAAGAACGACTACGACAGCCAGACCGTGTGCGGCACCATCCGCATCCACGGCCACAGTGTCGGCATCATCGGCAACAACGGCCCGATCACCCCGGCCGGCTCCACCAAGGCGGCGCAGTTTATCCAGCTGTGCGACCAGGCGGGCACGCCGATCCTGTTTCTGCACAACACCACCGGCTTCATGGTGGGCACGCACTCGGAGCAGAACGGCATCATCAAACACGGCTCCAAGATGCTGCAAGCCGTGGCCAACTGCCGAGTGCCGAAAATCGCGGTCGTGGTCGGCGGCTCCTACGGCGCCGGCAACTACGCCATGTGCGGCCGGGGCCTGGACCCGAGATTCATCTTCGCCTGGCCCAACAGCCGCACCGCCGTCATGGGCCCGGCCCAGGCTGGCAAGGTGATGCGCATCGTGGCGGAAGACAAGCAACGCAAAAGCGGCATAGAGCCCGACGAGAAAACCCTGGCGTTCCTGGAACAGGCCACCGCCAAGAAACTCGAGGACGGTTCCACCGCCCTGTTCGGCACTGCACGGTTGTGGGATGACGGCCTGATCGACCCGCGGGATACCCGCAGAGTGCTGGCCATGGTGCTGTCGGTTTGCCGTGAAGCCGAACAAAGACAACTACGGCCCAACGTTTACGGCGTCGCCCGTTTCTGATTTCCACACTGATTGACTGGGAGAACAACAATGAAATTCACACCAGAACACGAAGCCCTGAGAAAAACCGTCAGAGACTTCGTTGAGAAAGAGATCAACCCCCACTGTGACGAATGGGAAGAAGCCGGCGAATTCCCTATCCATGAAGTATTCAAAAAACTCGGCAACCTGGGCCTGTTGGGCATCCAGAAACCCGAGGAATACGGCGGCATGGGCCTGGACTACAGCTACAACCTGGTAGCCGCAGAAGAGCTCGGCATGGCCAAATGCGGCGGCGTGCCGCTGGCGATCGGCGTGCAGACCGACATGTGCACCCCCGCCATCGCCCGCTTTGGTTCCGACGAACTGAAACGGGACTTCCTGGCCCCGGCCATTGCCGGTGACATGGTGGGTTGTATTGGCGTCAGCGAAGTGGGTGCCGGCTCAGACGTAGCCGGCCTGAAGACCACCGCGAAGAAAGACGGCGATGACTACATCATCAACGGCTCCAAGATGTGGATCACCAACTCCCCGAAAGCCGACTTCATCTGCCTGCTGGCGAACACCAGCGACGACAAACCCCACAAGAACAAAACCCTGATCATCGTGCCCATGAACACCCCGGGCATCTCCTTCAGCCCGCACCTGAACAAACTGGGCATGCGCTCATCGGAAACCGCCCAGGTGTTCTTCGACGACGTGCGCGTACCCCAGCGTAATCGCATCGGCGCGGAAGGCACCGGCTTTATGTGCCAGATGATCCAGTTCCAGGAAGAGCGCATGTGGGGCGCGGCGAACGTGATCAAGGCGCTGGAAAACTGCATCGACCAGACCATCGAGTACTGCCGAGAGCGCAAGACCTTCGGCCAGCCGCTGATCAACAACCAATACATCCATTTCCGCCTGGCCGAACTGCAGACCGAAGTGGAAGCCCTGCGCGCCCTCACCTACCAGGCCTGTGAGCTGCACATCGCTGGCAAGGACGTAACCAAACTCGCGTCGATGGCCAAGCTGAAGGCCGGCCGCCTGGGCCGCGAAGTCACCGACACCTGTCTGCAGTACTGGGGCGGCAACGGCTACATGTGGGAAAACCCGCTGGCCCGCGCCTACCGCGACGTGCGTTTGGTCTCCATCGGCGGCGGCGCTGACGAAATCATGCTGGGCATTATTTGTAAGCTGATGGGCACCTTGCCAGGCAAGCAGAAGGGCTGACTTTTATGGAACAGCAATTACCCCAGTGTGAAACCCTGATTCTCGAAAAACAGGGCCCGACACTGTTCATCACCATCAACCGCCCGGACCGCTACAACGCCTTCCGCTCCCAGACCGTCG
>CAYUNQ010000179.1:3233-4729 GCA_964446185.1 uncultured Marinobacter sp.
CCGCCCGGAAGTCCGCAACGCCATGAGTCTTCACATGGTCGCGGAACTGTCCACCGTGTTCAGCGAAGTCGAACACGACCAAACCATCCGCGCCGTCGTTATCCGCGGCGCAGGCGGACACTTCTGCGCCGGCGGCGACATCAAAGACATGGCCGGGGCCCGGGGCCAGAAAGGCGAAGGCAAGGACGATCCGTTCTACAAACTAAACCGCGCCTTTGGCCAGATGATCCAGCAAGTCAACGAATCCGCCAAAGTCGTCATCGCCATCACCGAAGGCGCCGTCATGGGCGGCGGCTTCGGCCTGGCCTGCGTCTCCGATCTCGCCATCGCCGGCCCGACCGCAAAATTTGGCATGCCGGAAACCACCCTCGGCGTTATCCCGGCCCAGATCGCCCCGTTCGTTGTAGAACGCATCGGCCTGACCCAGACACGGCGACTGGCCCTGCTGGGTTTGAGAATCGACGCAGCGGAAGCCTGCGCGCTCGGCATCGTTCACCAGGTTGCGGAATCCGAAGAACAGCTGAACGACATGCTGAACCAAGCCCTTGAACGGGTTCGGCTGTGTGCACCAAATGCCACGGCGGAAACCAAGGCGCTGCTGCACCGAGTTGGCCATGAAGCCATGGCCGGTTTGCTGGATGACGCCGCTGAAAAATTCGCGGCCGCTATCCGGGGGGCAGAGGGCATGGAAGGCACCATGGCATTCATGCAAAAGCGTGAGCCAAAGTGGGCTGAAAGCTAGAAAACGACAACAAATACACGCTGTTCAATACCAGTTGAGCAGGCAAGCACAAAGACAGCGGGAGCGCCGCTGTCAGGGTGGTCCTCCGGAAAATCTCGGAGGCCATGGATGGCCGGAGCGAAGCGCACATGGATGTGCTCGTAGCGTTTTTCCGGAGGACCACCCTGACAGTGGTGCGGACAGACTCCATTAGTTGGCGGTCTCCGCAGATAAGGTAGGTAATGGGCATGCTAAAAAAACTATTAATCGCAAACCGAGGCGAAATCGCCGTCCGGGTCATCCGCACAGCCAAGGCGCTGGGCTACCGAACCGTTGCCGTCTACTCCGAAGCCGACGCCAACGCCCTGCACGTTGAACAAGCCGACGAAGCCGTCTGCATCGGCCCGGCACAAGTCGCCGCCTCCTACCTCAACGCCGACGCCATCCTCGATGCCGCCGCCAAAACCGGCGCCGACTGCATCCACCCCGGCTACGGCTTCCTATCGGAAAACTCCAGCTTCGCCAAAGCCATCAAACAGGCCGGCCTCACCTTCGTCGGGCCGCCCGAAAACGCCATCGAACTCATGGGCAGCAAACGCCGCTCCAAAATCGCCATGCAGGAAGCCGGCGTACCGGTGGTCCCCGGTTACGAAGGCAACAACGCAACCGACGACGAACTCATCGCCGCCGCCAAAGACATCGGCTACCCTCTCATGCTCAAAGCCTCCGCCGGTGGCGGTGGCCGGGGCATGCGCCTGGTCGAGAGCGAAAGCGA
>CAYUNQ010000180.1:0-4723 GCA_964446185.1 uncultured Marinobacter sp.
GCCCTTTACATGTTCATGCGGGGCCACAACCTTCCCGGCGGTGGTTTCATTGCCGGGCTGGTACTGGCCATCGCCCTGATTGCCCAGTACATTCTTGCCGGCACCCAGTGGGTGGAAAGCCACCTGCGAATGAAACCCCACCGCTGGATCGGCTTCGGCCTGCTGCTGGCCACCCTTACCGGCCTCGGTTCCTGGTTATTCGGACACCCGTTGCTGACCACCCATACCGCCCACGTCACTCTGCCGCTGCTCGGCGAGATTCACCTGCCCTCCGCGTTCATTTTCGACGTAGGCGTGCTGGCCACCGTGCTTGGTACAACCATGCTCATTCTGGTCGCTCTCGCCCACCAGTCGGTCCGTGGTCACCGTTACAGTGGAGATGGCAGCGGCACCCACCATAAATCGCACGATAGGGAGCTTCAGTAATGGAATTGGTTCTGGCCATCGCCATTGGCGTGCTGTTCAGCTCAGGCATCTGGCTGGTACTCCGCCCGCGGAGCTTCCAGGTCATCATGGGGCTGATGCTGTTCTCCTACGCGGTCAACCTGTTTATTTTTATCAGCGGCCGACTCTGGCTGGATAAACCGCCCCTGACCACAGCCCCGGGCCCCATTGACCCGGCCCTGTACGCCGACCCTCTACCCCAGGGGCTGGTGCTGACCGCCATCGTCATCGGCTTTGCCTGCACCGCTCTCTATCTCGTGGTGCTGCTCGGGTCCCGTGGCCTGACCGGCACTGACCATGTTGACGGCAAGGAACGGGAGCAGCAGGACTGATGCAATGGACATCGCACCTTATCTCACTGCCGGTGATCCTGCCGTTGATCACCGGAACCCTGCTAATCTTCATTAACGAGCGGCGCCATGAGCTCAAGCTCTGGCTCAACGCCGCCGGTGTCGTCGTTACGCTGCTGGTGGGCCTGCTGTTCGTGGCACTCATTGAGCAGGGGCATTTCCCGGGAGATACCGGTGTTTATCTGTCCGCCAACTGGGTCGCGCCGTTCGGCATCGCGCTGGTGATTGACCGCTTCTCGGCACTGATGCTGGTGCTGGCCGGCATCATCGCGGCAGCCTCACTGATGTTTGCCTACCAGCGCTGGTCCCGGGTGGGCGTGCATTTCCACTCCCTGTTCCAGTACCTGCTGATGGGCATCAACGGCGCCCTGATCACCGGTGACCTGTTCAACCTCTTTGTGTTTTTTGAGGTCATGCTGGCGTCCTCCTATGGCCTGCTGCTGCACGGCCAGAACGTCACCAGAATTCGTGCCGGCATGCAGTTTATCGCCCTTAACCTGGTGGCCTCATTCTTTTTCCTGATCGGTATCGCCCTGATCTACGCCGCCAGCGGCACCCTCAACATGGCCGACCTGGCCGGCAGCATTGCGATGCTGAACGCAACGGACAGAGCCCTGTTCGAAGCCGGTGCAGCCGCACTTGCCGTCGCATTTCTTACCAAAAGCGCCATCTGGCCCCTGGGCTTCTGGCTGCCGGTGGCCTACGGTGCAGCAGCGCCTCCGGTAGCGGCCATGCTGGTGGTGGTCACCAAGGTAGGCATCTACGTTATCTACCGGTTGTGGCTGATCGTATTTGCGGTAGACGCCGGCAGCTCCACCGGTTTTGGTGACACTCTGCTGTTCTGGGGCGGTCTGGCCACCATGGTGTTCGGCACGCTGGGCATACTCGGCAGCCAGGATGCACGGCGGGTGGCCAGCTACTGTGCCATTCTCTCCTCCGGCATACTGCTGACCCTGCTCGGCCTGAACCGGCCGGAGCTGGCAGCCTCCGCCATGTTCTATCTGGTCAGCTCAACCCTTGCCGTGGCCGCCTTTATTTTGCTGATCGAATTAACCGAGCGCATCTACTCACCGGCCTCCCGGCTGCTGGCGATCACCATGGAAGCCTTCGCCAGCGACGATCGCTCCGGGGAATCATCCGGTGTCGCTATTCCCGGGGCACTGGCATTTCTTGGCCTGATGTACGTGGGGTGCGCGCTGGTGCTGGCGGGTATGCCGCCACTTTCCGGGTTTATCGCCAAATTCGGCATCGTCACTACCTTGCTGACGGTGTCCGGCGAAGCGGGGCCAGCACCCTACGGCTGGCTGTTTGTGGCACTGCTGTTCGTGTCCGGCTTCTGCGCCATCATCGCGCTGATGCGACTGGGTGTAAGGGTTTTCTGGGCTTCCGGCCAGAATCCACCCCCGCGGTTGCAGCTGAGCGAGGCCTCTCCGGTATTGCTCCTGCTGACACTCTGCGTCGCACTGACAGTGAACGCCGGCTCCGTTCGAAATTACATGGACCGCACCAGCCTGGATCTGACCTCGGCTCAAAACTATATTGAACAGGTTATGGGTGAACCCCAGGTGAAACTCGGCTCCACCCCATCGGAAGCTGAACGATGACATCAAGACTGCTACCAAGACCACTGTTATCCTTGGCGCTGCTGGGCATCTGGCTGTTGCTCAACGAGACACTGGCGCCTGCCCACATCCTCCTTGGCGCTTTGATCGGGGTGACGGTGCCCTTGCTCACAGGATCCCTGATGCCGCAGAAACTCAGACTATACCGCCCGATGGCGCTTGTCCGTTTGTTAGCCTGGTCGCTGAAGGAAATAGTCCGCTCCTGCGTCAACGTCAGTGCCATTATCTTGCTTCGGAGGCAGGAAGACCTGAACTCGGAATTTATACGCATTCCGCTCGACCTGCGGGATCCCTATGGTCTGGCCATGCTGTCCTGCCTGATCAACTGCACCCCGGGTACCGTCTGGGTGGAGGTGCTGCCGGACAGCCACGAACTGTCGCTGCACGTCTTTGATCTACACGATGAAGCCTGGTGGGTCGACACCATTAAATCCCGCTATGAGAAACCGCTGATCGAAGCCTTTGAGGGAGGGTCCGCATCATGATGATGGCACTGGATCTCACGCTGTATATCGCCAAGGCCTCGACGGTTCTGGCGATCCTGTTCTGTAGTATGCGCCTGCTGCGGGGCCCGACCGCTCAGGACCGGGTGCTGGCTCTGGATACTCTCTGGATCTGCTGCATGTTACTGGCGTTACTTCTGGGCATGCGCTTCGGGAGTAACGTGTATTTTGAACTGGCCATGTTGATCGCCCTGACCGGATTTATTTCCACCATCGCGCTGGCCAAGTTCCTGATGAGGGGAGAACTCATAGAATGACGACTGCCGCGGATCTTCCTGCCTGGCTGGTCATACCGGTGATCCTGTTCTTGCTGATCGGCTCCCTGCTGACCGTGGTGGGCGCCCTGGGCCTGTTACGACTACCCAACTTCATGCAGCGGATCCACGGCCCGGCCATCACCATCACTCTCGGTGCCGGCAGCATACTGATTGCCTCCATGCTGCTGTTCAGCGGCCTTGAAAGCCGCCCGGTGGTGCATGAACTGCTTATCACATTGTTCGTGTTCATGACCGCACCGATGGCCGCCATGATGATCATGCGGGCGGCGGTGTACCGAAACATCCGAAACCGCAAAAAAGAGTCCTGATATAGTCCGTAGCCGCTGGCCGTGGGCCCCGAAAGCCCGGTATATCAGGGGCCGATGCAAACGATCCTGTGTTAAAAAAACAAAACCCCGCAAAGCAAAAGCCTTGCGGGGTCTCTGGTAGCTGGCAGGCACCGCGTGCCTGCCGGACAACCGGAACCGGTCGATTAACCGAACTGGTTCATGGTGTTGTCTTTACCACCGGCCTTCAGAGCCGCTTCACCAGCGAAGAACTCTTTGTGGTCATCACCGATGTTGGAACCGGCCATGTCCTGGTGCTTCACAGTGGCGATGCCCTGACGGATTTCCTGACGCTGTACGCCAGCAACGTAGGCCAGCATGCCTTCGTCACCGAAGTAGCCCTTGGCCAGGTTGTCGGTAGACAGAGCGGCAGTGTGGTACGTCGGCAGAGTGATCAGGTGGTGGAACACACCCGCTTCACGGGACGCATCACGCTGGAAGTTACGGCACCACTCGTCAGCCAGCTGACCCAGCTCGGTGTTATCGTACTCGGCGCTCATCAGCTTGGCGCGGTCGTAAGCAGATACATCCTTGCCTTCTTCCTTCATGGCATCGAATACCTGCTGACGGAAGTTCAGGGTCCAGTTGAAGGACGGGCTGTTGTTGTAAACCAGCTTGGCGTCGGGCACTACTTCCTTGATGCGGTTAACCATGCCAGCGATCTGACCAACGTGCGGCTTCTCGGTTTCGATCCACAGCATGTCTGCGCCGTTCTGCAGGCTGGTGATGCAGTCCAGAACAACACGGTCTTCGCCAGAGCCAGCTTTGAACTGGAACAGGCCAGAGGCCAGGCGCTTCGGCTTCAGCAGCTTGCCATTGGACTTGATCACAACGTCGCCGTTCTCGATCTGGGACGCGTCTTCGATGTACTCGCCATCCAGGAAGCTGTTGTACTGGTCGCCCAGGTCACCCGGCTCGTTGGTTACCGCGATCTGCTTGGTCAGGCCAGCACCCAGGGAGTCGGTACGGGCAACGATCACGCCGTCGTCCACACCCAGCTCCAGGAACGCCAGGCGAACAGCGTTGATCTTGGCCAGGAAGTCAGCGTGGGGAACGGTAACTTTACCGTCCTGGTGGCCACACTGCTTCTCGTCAGAGACCTGGTTTTCGATCTGCAGGGCGCAAGCACCGGCTTCGATCATTTTCTTAGCCAGCAGGTAAGTGGCTTCTTCGTTACCGAAACCAGCGTCGATGTCAGCG
>CAYUNQ010000181.1:0-264 GCA_964446185.1 uncultured Marinobacter sp.
TTCGGTCTCGAACGGGGCCTGAACCTGGCCGTGGGCCAGTACGTGGTTCATGGCCTGGTGGGAGAAAAATTCGAAGGCGGTCAGGTCCAGCTTGCTCTGGAACTTCTGCAGCACATCCATGGTGTTGGTCAGGTCGCCCAGGCCCAACACCAGAACCGTCAGGTTATCCGGCTGGCGGGTAAGCTTCATGGTCGCTTCGGTGATAAAGCCCAGGGTGCCCTCGGCGCCGATAAACAGGTGGCGCAGGTCGTAGCCGGTGTTGTT
>CAYUNQ010000181.1:274-4722 GCA_964446185.1 uncultured Marinobacter sp.
GTTCAGGTCCAGGATGTCACCCTTGCCGGTGACCACTTTCAGGCCGGCTACCCAGTCGCGGCTCATGCCATAGCGGATCACCTTGATGCCGCCGGCGTTGGTAGACAGGTTGCCACCCAGCTGGCTGGAGCCGGCCGAGGCGAAATCCACCGGGTAATACAGCCCATTATCCTCGGCAAAGTTCTGCAGCTGTTCGGTCACCACCCCCGCCTGGCAGCGCACGGTACGGTCGCTGGCGTTGAATTCCAGGATCTGGTTCATGTTGTCGAACGCAACCACTACCTCGCCGTTAGCGGCGACTGCACCGGCGCTCAGGCCGGTACGCCCGCCGGAAGGCACCAGGGCCACCTTGTGTTCATTGGCAAACTTCACCACCGCCTGCACCTGTTCGGTGGTTTTCGGCAGCACGATGGCCAGGGGCTTGGGCGGGTGGATCTTGGTCCAGTCCTTGCCGTAGGTGTCCAGGTCGGCCGGATCGGTCAGAACCTTGCCCGGAGCATCGCCGGTTGCCACCAGCTCTTTAAGGGAAGCAATGATCTGTTCGGAATTCATGGATGCGTCTGTCTCTCAGGGTTGGGCCGTGTCTGATCAGAAAAGATTCACAAAGAATTGATTCAGGCAAACCGGCGCGCTGTGAAAATCTCCGTTTATGGTATCATACCGCCCCTGTTCTGTGAGCCGGGTTGACGATCCCCGGCCACGGTCATTTCACGTGACGAAAGGTTCGGAAGCTAGCCCATGTCAAATACGTCTCTCGAAAAGAGCAAAATCCGGATCCTGCTGCTGGAAGGCGTGCATCAATCTGCCATTGATACCCTGAACGCTGCGGGTTACACCAACATCGAGTACCTGAGCCATTCACTGGGCGAGGAAGACCTGATCGAGAAGATTGCCGATGCGCACTTCGTCGGTATCCGTTCCCGCACCCAGCTGACCGCGAATGTATTTGAAGCCGCCAAGAAGCTGGTGGCCGTGGGCTGTTTCTGCATCGGCACCAACCAGGTCGATCTGCAAGCCGCTACCCGCCGTGGTGTTGCTGTCTTCAACGCACCTTTCTCCAACACCCGTTCCGTCGCCGAGCTGGTACTGGCGCAGGCCATCCTGCTGCTGCGTGGCGTGCCTGAAAAGAGCGCCAAGGCGCACCGGGGCGAGTGGATTAAATCCGCCAAGAACAGCTACGAAATACGTGGCAAGAAGCTGGGCATCATCGGATACGGCAACATCGGTACCCAGTTCAGCGTTCTGGCCGAGAGCCTGGGCATGGACGTGTACTTCTACGACGTGGTCTCCAAGCTGTCGATTGGTAATGCCACCCAGGTGGGCACCCTGCAGGAACTGCTGAACATCGCAGACGTGGTTTCCCTGCATGTACCGGAAACCCCGGCCACCAAGTACATGTTCAAGGCCGAGCAGTTCGCCCAGATGAAGCCTGGCTCCATTCTGATGAACGCTTCCCGCGGCACCGTGGTCGACATCGACGCCCTGGCCGATGCCCTGCGTTCCGGCAAGCTGCTGGGTGCTGCGGTAGACGTATTCCCGGTTGAGCCGAAGTCCAATGACGAAGAGTTCGTCTCTCCGCTGCGCGAGTTCGACAACTGCATCCTGACTCCGCACGTGGGTGGCTCTACCATCGAGGCCCAGGAAAACATCGGTCGCGAAGTGGCCGAGAAGCTGGCCATGTACAGTGATAACGGTACTTCGGTGTCTTCCGTGAACTTCCCGGAAGTGGCGCTGCCTTCGCATCCGAACCAGCACCGCCTGCTGCACATTCACGAGAACGTGCCGGGCGTGATGTCCGAAATCAACCAGGTGTTCTCCGAGAACAGCATCAACGTGTGCGGCCAGTACCTGCAGACCAAAGAGGACATTGGCTACGTCGTTGTTGACGTGGACAAGGCTTACGGTGAACTGGCCCTGGAGAAACTGCGCCAGGTGAAAGGCACGATCCGCTGCCGCGTTCTGTTCTGATCCGGTTTTCAGCAGCCGTAAAAAAACCCCGCAGGCTTACGCCTCCGGGGTTTTTCGTTTCCAGAACCGGCGCTTACTGCATCGGTACCAGGGTCAGCTCAACGCGGCGGTTCTGCTCACGACCGGCGGCTGTGTCGTTGGAGGCAATCGGGTAGCGCGGGCCGTAACCCACTGCACGGGTACGACCCGGCTCAATGCCCTGATTCAGCAGGAAGTCTCGGACTGAAGAGGCACGGCGCTCAGACAGCAACTGGTTGTAGCTCTCAGCACCGGTGCTGTCAGTGTGTCCTTCAATCTGGATAACCGTCTTGTCGAACTCTTTCAGCACCAGCGAAACGGACTCAAGCGTATTGTTGAAGGCCGGGCGGATACTGGACTGGTTGGTATCAAAGGTCACGTTACCCGGCATAACCAGCTCGATCTGGTCGCCATTGCGGACAACACGAACGCCACTGCCTTCCAGCTTGTGGCGAAGTTCGGCTTCCTGACGATCCATGTAGTAACCGATACCACCGCCCACGGCAGCACCACCGGCAGCACCGATCAGGGCACCCTTGCCGCGGTCACTCTTGCTGGATGTAGCTGCGCCCACAGCAGCACCGCCCAGGGCACCAATAATGCTGCCCTTGGTGGCACTGGAAGTCTTCTCTTCACCAGTGTAAGGGTCGTAAGTCATACAGCCACTCATACCAACCGTGGCTACTGCAAAAGCAAGGATCGTCTTTTTCATGGTTTTCTCCTGCGTCGGTTATTCTTGTGGCCCTGCCAGATCCGGCGCCGGCCATGTTAATCTGAAAATGTATCTATAATGGTGTTAAACACCGTAGCCTGCAAATCCTGGGCTTCATTCACCAGATGATGACGACCATCCGGTATTCTTCGTTCCCTCACTGAGGAAAATTTATTACGGATAATCCGCAGATTATGCTGCCAGTCTACGGTGGTGTCTTTCTCGCCCTGCACCACCGTTACCGGAAAATCCACAGGCCTTGCCGATTCGATATGCGGCACCCATTTTTTCAGCGCCGTTACCCAGTCCACATGCACCGCTCGCGCCTGAAGCGGATCATGCTCGCGTAAAAACTGAAGAAACCGGGTGTTGCCACTGTTCTCGTTGAAGGCTCGTTTCCAGCGGGTCAGGAAGGGCTTGACCACACTGTGCAGAACCCTTGCTCTGAGCCAGCCCATAGGACGCACCAGTGGCGCTAACAGCACGACCTTGCGGAAAGCCGAAGTTTCCTGGTTGTGCTGATTAGACAACAGGTAATCGATCAGGATTGCCCCACCGGTGCTCTGCCCCACGGCAAACCAGGGCTCCCGTACCTTGCCTTCCACCTCAGCCATCACCTCACACAGCACCGCCTGGTATTCCAGAAAGCTGCCGATCGCAGCCGGCGTACCGCTGGACAGCCCATGCCCCGGCTGGTCGTAGGTGAGCACATCAAAGCCCGCCCCCAGACAGCGGTCAATCAACTGGGTGTAGAGCCCCACATGGTCAAAATAACCATGCAAAATGAATACAGTGCCCTTATTACCTGCCGTTTCCGGCAACCGGAAGTAATGCACCATGACTTCATGCCGGTCGGCCTGAACATAACCCTGATGGTAGACCACTTCCGGGTGTTCCACCCAGAGGTCCAGCCCGTAAAAACGGCAATAGGCTTCCATTTCGACACTGAGTTCCCGGCGCTCGGCCGGATTAAAGGGCTCCAGACGTTCCAGCAGGGAATGTCTGTCCCAATTCGGTATTTCTATGGTATCTGTTTTCCAGTACACGTAGAGTTAAGCGCCTGTCATGAATCGATAATTGACCGTCATCCTAACGCATTCACGAGGGAGAACACAGATGTTCCAGCCGCTTCTTGAGGCAGGCTTACGCCAGACCATGCACCGCCTGGTGCGTCCGATGCTCTCGAATGCTGTACCGCTGTCACTGCAACGCCACCTGGTTCGCCAGGCATACCGCAGCTCCATACCTCCCCGTGATGTCCGCTTCCGGAAAGACGATCTCGGCAATGTGCCAGTTCTGCGGGTGACACCGGCACAATCGGCAACCGGCACCCTCCTGTACCTGCACGGTGGTGGCTATATCATCGGCTCGGCCGCTACCCACAAAGGCATTGCCGGGCACCTGGCCAAGCTGAGTGGTTGTGAGGTCATCGTTCCGGATTACCGGCTGGCACCGGAGCATCCGTACCCGGCTGCACCGGATGACGCAGAATCGGTTTACCGGGCACTGCTGAGCCAGGGCATTCCGGCAAGCTCGGTGGCGCTGGCGGGCGATTCGGCCGGGGGCGGGCTGTCGTTAGCCCTCGCCATGCGCCTGCGGGACCAGAACAAGCCGTTGCCGTCTTCCATCACCTGTTTTTCCCCGTGGACCGACCTGACCCAGCAACAGCTCTACCAACCGGAATGCGAACCGGTCTTGCACGCCAGCTGGACCAAAAATGCCGCCCGCCTGTACGGCGGCCAGACTCCCC
>CAYUNQ010000182.1:0-4716 GCA_964446185.1 uncultured Marinobacter sp.
GGGTGGTCTGGATTCAGCAGCAGATGAACCAGCTCTCCGGGCTCAGGTATCTTGAGGCGCTGTGATGCATCAGGGTGCTTGTGCCGGCAATACAAATCGTTCGAGCACCGTATACACCGAGCCATCTGCACCGGGTGTGCTTTCGAACAGTACGAAGTCCTTGACCGGCATGGTGCCGAATGAGGTGGTCTCGTGGCTCTCAAGCAGTGACGCCACCGAACCGGCCGGTGGGCGGAATCGGCTGATTGTTATGTGAGGTTTGAAACTCGGGTTCTTCAGCGTGAACCCATTGTCGGTCAGTCGGTTTGCGAGGTTGTGCTGGAGCTCCTGAAGTTCATCTTCCGGCGATACTCCAGCCCAGAGAATTTTCGGGCTCTCCGGGGAACCAAAGCAGCCCAGTCCCTGCACATTGAGTTCAAAGGGTGATTGGGTAATACCCCTGGCCAGGTCGCATACCAGAGCCACCTGCGGCTCTTCAACCTGGCCGAGGAAAGCCAGAGTCAGGTGCAGTTGTCCACGTCTTTGCCAGCGAGCCCCGGCGACCTGTGTTTTCATCTGCAGGAGACTCGCCTTGACGGCCTCGGGTATCTCCAGTCCGAAAAACAGCCTTGGCATAACGTTTGCTCCGTTATCAAAACAACCCGATCTGCGGCGTAGTTAGCTCTACCGGCAGTGCTTCCAGTTCTGGAACCTTCTCCCGCAGTAATTCAGTCCACAACGCAGCCAACTCCACCGCATGGCCGTTGTCGGGCATGTGCATGAATACATAGGGCTGAATGCCAGCCTCAATCCAGGCAGCCACGCGATCTACCCAGGGCGCAAGAAAGGTTCGGTTGGTTTCCAGGTCGGGGTGGCCGATGTAGCGAATCACCGGCGCCGCGTCGCTGGGCAGGATGTGCACCGGAACTCGGGGCTTTTTGCGCTGGGCATCAAGGGTTGATTCACAGTCGGGCGTTGCCGAGAACAACGCCCGGCTATCAAGAACCACCCTTGCCAGCTTTCGGGCCCGCAAACCCTGGTTCAATGCCCGTTCTTCGTCACCCTTGGCGAAAAATGCCGGGTGGCGGACTTCTACAGTCCAGTCGAGAAATTCCGGTGCGGCATCGAGAAAACGCCAGAGCTGGTCCAGCCGCGGTGGGGAAAAAACGGCCGGTAGCTGCAGCAACATGGGGCCCAGCACGTCGTTTAGTGGCTCAATCAGAGACAGGAAAGTCTCCAGCTCATCGCCCACGCCGGTGAGAAAGCGTTCGTGGGTGATGGCTCGGGGCAGTTTGAACAGGAAGCGGAAGCTGTCCGGTACCTGTTGCCGCCATTGCAGGCACTGGTCCCGGCTGGGGCTGGCGTAGAAGGTGGTGTTGCCTTCAACCGTGTTGAAAACCTGCGCATAGCGCGCCAGAGAGGTGCCGCCGGGTGGCAGCTGGTTGTTCCAGTTCGGATCTTGCCACTGGGGACAACCGAGGTAGTAGGGCAGTGCCATCTTTTTTCGCTGCTCTGCTGTGGATAAATTGATCACTCAGGCGCCGGGGATATCAAAGCTGCACTTTTCCCCTGAGCGCCTTGGTTTTGCCTTTTTTGGTTTTGCTGTCCACACGCCGACGTTGGGAGCCCTTGGTTGGCTTGGTGGGGCGGCGGGCTTTCTGTTGCTTTACCGCTTCCTGAATCAACTCTTTCAGGCGCTGAAGGGCATCGTCCTTGTTCAGCTCCAGGGTGCGGAAAGACTGCGCCTTGATCACGACGATGCCGTCTTTGCTGATCCGCTGGTCAGACAACGCCATTAGCCGTTCCTTGTAGAACGGCGGCAGGCTGGAGTTCTGGATATCGAACCGGAGGTGAACGGCAGAGGCAACCTTGTTGACGTTCTGCCCGCCCGCGCCCTGGGCGCGTATCTGGGTAATCTCGATTTCCCAGTCTGCCAGCTCAACGGCGTTGGAGATTTTCAGCATGGGCTTTCTCAGCGTTGAAAAAAGCGCGGATTGCGTTCGATAAAGGCATCAATCCAGCGTTCCAGGAACGAGGCCTGGTCGGGATTTTTCAGGTAGCGCCAGCCTAGAATAGAAATGATGAGGGCGCCGAGGGCATCCACAATCAGGTCCCACATGGTGTCGGTGAGCCCCGAGGGATCCCCCAGCATGGGTTTTTGCATGTTCATCCCGAACACCGAATCCATGGTGAATTCGAAGATCTCCCACAGCGCTCCGATACCCAGGGCGAACATGAACGCAAACAGGGCAACAAAGCCCGGTTTCAGGTGCATCTCGAGCTTCTCGGTTTCATTCATGATATGCACCAGAAGAAAGCCGAGAATCCCGAGCAGAAAGCCTGACGTGGTGTGAAGGGCCATGTCCCACCACCAGAATCGGGTGTAGTAGTCGCGGATTTCGCCCAGAAACAGGGACGCGAACACAAAGCCGATGGCGGCCAGTTGCAGTTCCGGTGGAATGTGGATGCGGAAACGCCGCTCAAACAAAACCGGGAAAAAGGTAATGGCAATGATCATGCTGGTCAGAAAGGCGGTGAACCAGCGCTGGCCAATTATGGCAAATACGGCCTCGGCCAGGAGTATCAGTTGCAGGGCAATGGTGATTCTCTGGTGGGTAATTCGAATGCGCATGCACAAGAGGTTCCTGATTTCGTTACGCTTACCCTATCACATTACGCCGGTTTCCAAGCTCCCCGTGTCGGTTGCCGCAGCCCCGATTGGTTTAGGATAACGGGCAGGAGCTTCAGCGGCAGGCCGCACAGATGAGCAGCGAGGTCTCGGGCCTGGCCGAAATAGAATCGGAAATAGAACGGTTTATGCAACAGCTGAAGAAAGGTTAGGAACCTTTTATGCTGTCATCCGTGATTATCCAGTACACCACTCAGATATTCGGAGAGAACCAAGCGTGAAACCTGCATTTATGTTTGCAATTTCAGCCTCAGCCCTGCTGGCCGGCTGCCAGACTTCCGGTTACATGACCTCGGCGGCCACCGACGGAGACGGCGTTACCTGCGCTGAGATCTATCAGGCCTTTGATGCCTATGAGCGCGATCGGCAGTCTGCCAGTGCCCTGGCTGACCTGGGGCGGGTGATCAGCCCCGCCGCCGGTAGCTATGCCGATATGGGCGTGAACCAGGCGTCCAAGTACTACGAAGAAATCAAAGCCAGCGCGAATATTGCATTGGCGATGCGCGGTTGCCAGCCCATCCAGTAACACCGGTCATTTTACAGTCATATTGCCCCGGCCCCCGCCGTTAGCGGTTGTAGCCGGGGTATCCTTAGCCTGTTAACAAAGTTATCCACAGATTATGTGTGTAACCTTTTCTCGTTTATCCCTTGATTTTTCGCGGCGCGGCCTAGATCTTCAACGGATAGGATTATGCGAGGAAGCGTTATGTCTGCCGAGATCAAACATGTGATTTGCCCACATTGCCATAAGGCCAACCGGGTACCTTCTGACAAGCTGAGTTCTGGGGGTAACTGTGGGGCGTGCAAACAGCCGCTTTGGCCTGACCAGGTGCTGGAACTCACCGGGCAGAATTTTGCTGTTCACACTGGCCGCAGTGACTTGCCTGTGCTGGTAGATTTCTGGGCCAGCTGGTGCGGGCCCTGCAAGATGATGGCTCCGCAGTTCGAACAAGCGGCCAGGAGCTGGAAGGGTAAGGTGCGTTTCGCCAAGCTGAATACCGAGCAGCACCCTGAACCTGCCGGGCAGTATGGCATCCGCAGTATCCCGACCATGATCCTGTTTCAGAATGGCAGGGAAATTGCCCGTCAGAGCGGTGCCATGAGTGAGGCCCAGATCAGCCAGTGGCTGCAAGGGCAGGCGGGATGAGGTTTCCTGCCGTAACGGTTGTACTGGTGGCTGGTGCGTTGCTGTATGTGCTGTGGAATCAGATGCAGGACGAACCAGCCCCTGAAGATCCGGCCAGGTACACCAACCTGGCTGCCAGCCCGGCCAAGCGCAGTAACGTGGTGGACTGGGCTGTTACACAGATTCCGGAAGTCTGCGCCCAGGCAACCGGGGGTAGCGGAGACCGGTTTGATGACTGCGTGGAGCAGGCGGAGTCCCGTACCTCCACCTGTCGAAGGGCGATTTACGATAACTTTCCGGACAACGTGACATCAGAAGCAGTTTTCCGGGATGTTTCGATTACCATGATGAATTGCCTGGTGCCGGAGTCGGGCCGGGTTCAGCCCTGATTTTTTCAAGAGACAAGGAATCGTCGTTTGGAATTCATTTTCATTATCCTTGTGGCCGGCGCTGCCCTGCTGGTGCCGGTCGGTTCGCTGCTGGGCTTTCTGGCGTTTCGCCAGCGTGACCGGCACGCCTCCCGTGTTGAAGCGCTGAGCCGTGAAGTCGCAACTCTCCGGCAGGAGCTTGCCGCCCTCAAGAGCGGGAATGCTTTCGGAGAATTTGCGCAAGCAACGGCAGATCCTGCACAAGCAGAATCTCAGGTTGTTCCGGAAGAAAATCCTCCCCAGCCTACTCCTACACCGCCGCCGCAACCCCGGCAACTTTCCCTTGAAACCCGGCTGATCAACGCCCTGAAAGCAAACTGGATGGTTTGGCTGGGTGGCCTGAGTGTAAGCCTGGCCGGAATTTTCATGGTCAGCCATTCCATCAGCGCAGGCCTGATTGGCCCGGTTCAGCAATTTGCGCTGGCTCTGTTGAGTGGCCTGGCACTGCATGCCGGAGCCGAGTATTTGCGCCGTCGTCACATGGCGGCAGACCA
>CAYUNQ010000183.1:0-4708 GCA_964446185.1 uncultured Marinobacter sp.
ACCAGGATAATGTGGTCAATATTCGCCGCCACCGGCTTCAGCGCCCCGAAATTATCCGGCCGCTGCAGCAGGTTGTCCCGCTCGCACCGGGCCACAACTACCCCGGTTTCGCTCTTTCCAGGCCGCCAGACCACCCGGTCGCCGGTTACCAGGCTGTCGATATTGGCCCGGACAAAACACCGGAACACCCGGCCGGCATCGTCACCTTCCAGCGCTTCGATATCCAGTTGCTGGCCGTAGTGGGCAATGACCAGGCCTTCCTGCTCTTGCCCCAGTTCCCCGGCCTCGGCCTGAGCCTCCACGGCTTTTTCTTTGCGGCTCAGGCGCTCGGTGCGTTCCTTCTGGATTTTCTCGATGCGCCACTGCTGGCGTTTGTTCAGTTTTCTCTTGGCCATCGGCTGTCAAATGTTCCGGGGAAGTGGTGTGACACATGATACGTGAATCATGGACAATAGGCAGAGTTTTGGTGCTTGCCTCGGCTCCTTGTTTCCGGGGATTCTGGCTTTGGTGCAGGTGCCAAGTTTGACGAGCGGGTGTGGGTCGGTTTTCGGAACACCGAGGCACACCCGCGACAATACCCAACCAAAACCGCATAGGTGTTAAAAAGAATGCCCAACCACAACCGTCTAGTGTGGATAGACCTGGAAATGACCGGCCTGGATCCGGAGCAAGAGCGGATCATCGAGATGGCCACGATTGTTACCGATTCGGAACTGAACCTGGTGGCCGAAGGCCCGGTGATTGCTATTCACCAGCCGGACAGCCTGCTGGATGCCATGGACGAATGGTGCACCAATACCCACGGCGCCAGTGGCCTGACCCAGCGGGTGAAAGACAGCAAAACCAGTGAGGCAGAAGCCGAGCAGGAGACCCTGGCGTTTCTGAAGCAGTATCTGTCTGCCGGCGAATCGCCCCTGTGTGGCAACAGCATCGGCCAGGACCGCCGGTTTCTGGTGAAGTACATGCCGGAACTGGAAGGCTTCTTCCACTACCGGAACCTGGACGTTTCAACCGTCAAGGAACTGGCTCGCCGCTGGCGGCCAGATGTACTGGATGGCGTGAAAAAGAAAGGCAGCCACCTGGCGCTGGACGATATTCGTGATTCCATTGAGGAGTTGCGCCACTACCGGGAACACTTCTTCAAGCTGTAAGGCCGTGCCGGCGCAGGGCCCAGGCTACGTGTTCCCGTACCAGTTCTGACGGGTGGTCCGCCCGTTGCTTCAGTGCTTCGATCACCGGGATGGTGCTCGGGGCATTGCCCAGCCCCACTGCCAGGTTACGTAGCCAGTTCTCGTAGCCGGTTCTGCGTATGGCAGAGCCTTCGGTGTTTTTCAGAAACTGTTCCTCTGTCCATAGAAAAAGTTCAGCCAGGCTGGTGTTGTCCAGGCTGTGCCGGGGCTGGAAGTCGTCTTCCCGGGTGGCTTTGCTGAATTTGTTCCATGGGCACACCAGCTGGCAGTCGTCGCAGCCGAATACCCGGTTGCCCATTTTCGAGCGCAGCTCTTCCGGGATCGGGCCTTTCAGTTCAATGGTCAGGTAGCTGATGCAGCGGCGGGCATCGAGTAAGTGAGCGCCAACAAAGGCATCGGTCGGGCATACTTCCAGGCAGGCGGAGCAGGAGCCGCAGTGCTGTTTGTTGAAGGGTTCATCCACCGGCAGTGGCGCGCTGGTGAAGATTTCTCCCAGGAAAAAGTACGAGCCAGCCTTTGGGTGAATCAGCATGTTGTTCTTGCCGATCCAGCCCAGACCGGCCCGTTGCGCCAGGCCCCGCTCAAGTACCGGGGCGCTGTCGACAAAGGCCCGGTAGTCGTAGCCGCTGACGGCTTCATCAATCTGTTTGGCCAGGGTGGCCAGGCGCTTGCGCATCAGCTTGTGGTAGTCCCGCCCCAGGGCGTAGCGGGTGATGTAAGCGGTTTCCCGGTTAGTAAGCGCTTGTTTCGGGTTGTCGGGCGAAGGCAGGTAATCCATGCGCACGGAGATGACCCGCAGGGTGCCGGGTACCAGAGAGTCCGGGGTGTAGCGTTTGTCGCCGTGATCGGCCATGTAGGCCATGTCACCATGGTATCCCGCGGCCAGCCAGCGTTGCAGGCGTTCGGCATGGGGGCCGGTGTCGGCCAGGGTGATGCCGGCATCGGCAAAGCCGAGATCCCGGGCCCACTGCCGGATTTGACCGGGCAGGGTAGTCAGTTCGGCGCCAGGAGCTTGGTTTTCAGTGGTCTCGGGCTGGCTGGTCATGATTGCAACGTCGGCCTTTGAAGCCTGCAGAGATTTAATTTGATTAAGTTATGACCTTTTTTTCTGTTTTGCTATGCTTAACAGGTATCTGGCCAATTTTCTTAAACCGGTTTCTTTAACGGAACGCCCCATGCGCTACGCGGACAGTCTACCAGAAGCCCTGTACTCCGCCGACTCGGTTCGAGCGATGGATCGGTATCTTATTGATCAGCAGGGTGTTGATGGCTTTGAGCTGATGCAGTCTGCTGCCCGGGCGGCATTTCGCCAGCTGGTCAGGCGCTGGCCATCGCCTGCGTCGGTGGTCGTGCTCTGTGGCGCCGGCAACAATGGGGGCGATGGTTATCTGATTGCCCTCAATGCTCATCGTCAGGGTATCCCGGTGGAGTGCCTGGCGGTCAGCCCGGTCAGCAAGCTGGCGGGTGATGCACTCAAGGCCTTCCGGGCGGCGGAAGAAGCCGGCGTGGCGGTGACCGATGTTGCCGGCTTGCCCGAAGCCGGTCTGGCGCAGCGGCTTGCCGGTGCGGGGGTTTTGGTGGATGCCATGCTGGGCACGGGAGTGGCCGGAGCGCCCAGGGAACCGTTTGCCGGCATTATTAAAGCGATTAACCAGGCGTCTGTTCCGGTGCTGGCGGTGGATCTGCCGTCGGGCCTGAATGCCACAACCGGTGCCGCTGAAGGTGAGGTGGTTGGTGCCACGGTTACGGTCACCTTTATCGGCGCCAAGGTTGGGCTGTTTACCGGCGCCGGGGCCGGCGCGTGTGGGCAGGTGGTGTTTGAGTCGCTGGGCGTGGACGACCCGTTGCAAGGGCATTGCGAGCAGCCCGTGGCAAACTTGCAGGCCTGGCCGGACTGCCGCAACTGGTTTCCGCAAAGGCCATTGGATGCCCATAAAGGCCAGTTTGGCCATGTGCTGATTGTGGCGGGCGATCGCGGTTTTGGTGGGGCGGGCATCATGGCCGCAGAGGCGGCAGCCCGTTCCGGAGCGGGGCTGGTTAGCCTGGCGACCCGGCCTGAACATGTGACCGCCGCCCTGGCCCGATGCCCGAATGTGATGACCCATGGCCTGATTCATGGCTCTGAGCTGGCCCCGCTGCTGCTGCAGGCCGATGTGGTGGTTTGTGGCCCGGGTATTGGTCGCCTGGCGTGGGGGCAGCAGATGCTGCAGATGGTGCTTGAGAGTGGCAAGCCCCAGGTGCTGGATGCCGATGCCCTGAACCTGCTGGCGGCCCGGGCTGCCGTAGTGGCAAGCAACCACGTGCTGACGCCGCATCCGGGCGAAGCCGCGCGGCTGCTGGAGTGCAGTGTTGCCGAGATTGAGGCCGACCGCCTGGCAGCTGCCGCCAGGATCCAGAAAGTGTGGGGCGGAACGGTTCTGCTGAAAGGCGCCGGAACGGTGATTGCGACGGCAACCACCGGGCCGTATGTGGTTGCCGGTGGGAATCCCGGCATGGCGACAGGCGGTATGGGGGATGTGTTGTCGGGCATGATCGGTGCATTTGTGGCACAGATTGCAGACCCGGTCAGGGCCACCGTAGCTGCGGCGACCGCCCATCTGGCAGCTGCAGATCTGGCCGTGGAGCAGGTGGGGTTCAAGGCGCTGGTGCCGGCAGATATTATTGCTGCCTTGCCGGCAATATTGAAGCAAACTGAAGAGACACAGATCCGTTACGACCGGGAGGGGCGATGAGTATTTTGGGCAATGAACGCCGGTTGTTTCTGGTCGGTGAGGCAGAAACCGTCAAATTGGGAGCCGAGCTTGCGCGGCTGGCGCAAACCTCGGCCCAGGGGCTGACCGTGTTCCTTGAAGGCGACCTGGGTATGGGCAAAACCACCCTGAGCCGCGGCGTGATGCGTGGCCTGGGGCATGAAGGTGCGGTCAAAAGCCCGACCTACACGCTGGTTGAACCCTATGAGGACCTGGACCCGCCGGTTTATCATTTTGACCTTTACCGGTTGGGCGACCCGGAGGAGCTGGAGTACATGGGCATCCGCGATTACTTTGCCAGCCGGAGCTTTCGCCTGATCGAGTGGCCGGAGCGCGGTCAGGGCATTTTGCCGGAGCCGGATATCGAAATTCACCTGGAGCGGGAAGGCGATGGGCGCTCAGTGGTGCTCAGGGCACGTTCGGAGCTGGGCGCCACCTTGTTGAATGAAATTGATCTGGTTGGGACGGAATCATGAGAGCTGTGCTTCTGTTTGTATCTTTGTTGGCTGCAGGTATGGTCAGTGCTGCCACCAAGGTAGAAGGTATGCGTATCTGGCCGGCGCCGGACCACACCCGGCTGGTGCTGGATACTGCCGGCGCGGTGGAGCACAACGTATTTTCGCTGTCCGGGCCATCGCGACTGGTTATTGACCTGAAAAATGTCTCCCTGACTACCGACTTCAGCAAGGTGAACCTCGAAGGTAGTCCGATTCGTCGCATCCGCAGCGCGGTCCGCAATGGCAGTGACCTGCGCGTAGTGCTGGACCT
>CAYUNQ010000184.1:0-1483 GCA_964446185.1 uncultured Marinobacter sp.
ATGCGGACAAAAACGGGGCTGTCTCGGTTTCCCGAACTTTTATTAAGTTGTAGTCGCCCCCATATTCGTTAGGATCATGCTATTTCCCACCCACCATCAGGACACCCTAATGAGCGCAATTCTCAAACAGTTTCTTCTTGTTTCAAGCATCTACCTGCTGGCCCCAGCCGCTAGCGCCTTCAGCCTGAACGATGCTCTCGCCACCGGCACACAAGCACTTTCGTCCACAACGGAAGTCACTGGCGAAGCCCAGCAGTTGGTGGGCCAGCTCCAGAATGACCTTGGTGTTACCAAGACCCAGGCCGTTGGCGGCACCGGAGCCCTGTTGCAGCTTGCACAGAATCAGCTGGGTACAGACGCCATGAGCAGTCTGACCAGCGAAGCTTCCGGCCTGTCCGGCCTGCTGGGCGGCGGTGGCGGGCTGGGTGAAAGCCTGCTTTCCAACATTTCTTCTATGGACGGCGTTCAAACCGCTTTCTCGGCACTGGGTCTGGACGCAGGCATGATCCAGCAGTTTGTACCGATTGTGATGGGTTTCCTGGGCGACCAGGGGGTGGGTTCGTCACTGCTGGGACAGCTGCAAAGCTTGTGGGCACCAGCGGCTTAAGCTGAGTTCTGCCGGGGGTGCTCTGATCACCCCCGGATATAACTACTTACCCGTTTTCGAAAAATTTCCTATCTAATGCCCATTAATTAGCGTACTGTCTCTCTTGTTGGAAAGATTTAGCAAAGCACTTCACGAATCAGACCTTTTGTGTTGCAAAACCTCTTGTCCTGTTTTTGATCCTGCCAGTTTTTTATTTCCCGCATACCGCTGACCAAGGGTCACAACGATCTATCGGCAGCAACTTATTGATTAAAATCAGGATAATTATTATGTCTACTATTAAAGGCAACGTTAAGTTCTTCAACGAAGCTAAAGGTTTTGGCTTTATTACTCGTGAAGGCGGTGCAGACGTATTTGTTCACTACAGCTCTATTCAGGGTGGCGGATTCAAGACTCTGGCCGAAGGCCAGGAAGTTGAATTCACAGTGACCGACGGCCAGAAAGGCCCGCAGGCAGAGAACGTTATTGGTCTGTAATTAACAGATAATATACGTAATGAAAAAAGGCAGCCTCGGCTGCCTTTTTTATTGATCCTACCCGGAAAACAGTAACATTACGGCTTGCTCGGGTTATTGCCGGATCATCAATTGCTCTTCAGGTTAATCTGCTTAGGGCCAGCAGTGGTCAGCTGCCCACTCTTACCTTTTCCAACATGTTCAACACGCTGCGGCGTGCCTGCGGCGCAAGAAAGGCTTGTTAAAAATAACAAAGCCCTCTATTGTCAGAGGGCTTTAATTCCATTTCTTTTTTGTAACACATTTTACCGGCGCTGCAGTCGATCCAGGTGGACCATATTGTGTTACATATATCTTTGTAACACATCACAACCGAGCTCATCAGCTGGCAGCGGTCCTTTTTTGTGTTACATTCTTCTTT
>CAYUNQ010000184.1:1493-4635 GCA_964446185.1 uncultured Marinobacter sp.
ACACGCCCACCAGACTTCAAAAAGGCCGCTGTCTGCGCCTCAATCTCGGCGGAAGTCAAAGTCGATTTTACGGCTTTCTTGCTCATTATATTATCCACGTTAAGTCTTGGCATATTCGCCGGGTTCGCTAGCCCAGTATAACTGAATCAGGAAATAATTGCTGAGAGAACAGATAATGCATGCTTCCTATTCTCTTTAGCAGGTATCTCCAGTTGCCGCTTTATCACTTGGCACGCACCACAATACGCGCCTAAACACATCAAACAGGCTTCGAGCCCACCTGTACCATAACCCTCAGCTGCACCCCCAGAGACTCGGCGTAAGCGCAGAGATCTTTCATCAGCTGGCCCCAAACTTCCAGGTCAGTCTCATCCACTTCGGATTTCCCATCAATCGAAAATAGCCAAAGCACAGAGCCTTCCAGCTGATCGACCTGATCAAGCAGCAGGTCGTAGGCCGCATCCCAGTTATTGCCAAAATAGTCCGGAAAATTAAAGAACTCTTTGAGCCTGTTCAGCACAGTCTTCTTATTCAGCTTGCCGTCCTTATCCAGCGGAATAGCCCGTGGATCCAGTTGATCACTGTGCTGCCAGGTGATGACAGAGGACTTATCATCCTGCCTACTCATCTCTATGCCCCTGGATACGGGTGAACGTAACGTAGTGGTCTTCCGTGTAGTAGAACACTTCCGGTGGGTTTCCACCCGTTACCACTCGGCGCGGTCCCCGATGCGATAGCCCTGGCGTATCCACGGTGTATTCCCGGTAGTACCCCCTAGGTTTGGACGGCAAGAGTCGTTCCCGGTTCTCAAAGGTGATGCCATCACGCGTGTAAGGATAAGGCCCGTTCTGGCGAATCCGTTCAAGCGTGTTATAAAGCTCCTGCTCCTGCGCGGAAAGGCCGGATTCGCTCGCTTGCTCTGGGGCTCCCGGCAAGAAATCAACGTTGCCCCCCTGCAGCTGGACCAGGCCGAAGACCACAAAAGCCAGGGCAATCAGAATCTTTTTCATGGACTTGCTCTTTTGAAGAACGGATTCGGGCTTAAATAACGGAGTTTATAATGATGCAGAGGGCACCAATGAAAAATAGCAGATTGGCACCCGGAAAGGAGGCATAACTCGATGGCCACTAACCTGCCCTACTCCCAGGCTTGTGAGAACAACCAAGCACCCATCCTCGAGAAACTCCGCGAGATCTTTAATACGTCGGGGAAAGTATTGGAGACGACCTCAGACTCGATCCGGACCTATACTCCCAACCCTTCAGGCGCGCCCGTGAGCCTGCGACTGCAACTGCTCAGTGTCTACCCGAACGAAAATCGAATCGGCGGTCACTGTAAGAACATCACCTGCCCAGACCTCGCAGATCACCCGGCTTTTTCGGCCCACTTCGCCCTCTACTCTGGCTTTGAGGGTCAGCTCCACGCCCATCGGGGTAGGCTTCAGATATGTCAGTCCCAGTTTGCCGGTAACACAATCAATACGCGGCAGAGTGCCCGGCTCACGGCCCTCGGCCCGGTAGTGATAGGCCATCGCAGTCCAGTTGGAGTGGCAATCCACCAACATGGCCAGCAAACCTCCGTAAACCAGTTCCGGCCAGCCCAGGAATTTAGGGTCCGGTGTGTGTTTGCACACCACATGAACGCCGTCTTCGTGCCAATAGCTCTTTAATTGCAGGCCCTCAGGGTGGGCACTTCCGCAGCCATAACAAACCCCATCCGGGGCGGCCATGTCCTGCAAGGCGGTGGGAACATTGCTCATAATCGAAGACTCCTCATCAGATATTTAATTTTGTTGGTCAGTTACGTTCCTTCAAGACCCCGTAAATGCTGCGAACAGCGGGATCCTCTGGCGCGCCAGATTCAATTACATCTTCCAGAAGTTCCAGAACCCGCTTTTCATCATTACTTCGGAAACTCGGCCAGAACACATAGGGAACAACATCCGGATTCCGGATATAGAAAAGTGCGGCTTCTTCCGGCTTGGCAGTATCGCCCCGAAGGCCTACGGTGAACCGCTGCCCCTCGCTGTCCACAAGAATAACGACCAGCGACTTTTCGGACTCCACCTGCCGAACCTCACCAACGGTGACCGGAGCCTCAAGGCCAGGTACGGAAGTGATGTAATACTGAACACCGACAAACCCCAGAAGGACAACTAACAGCACCGCCAGGGCGATTGATTTCATCATGGACACAGCCTGAAAAGGTCGACGTGGATCTCAATGGATCTCTGAGAAATTTAAACGCAGGCCAGTATAACCGCCTCACGCCTCATTCGCTTTCCGATACTGCCCCTGATAATCAAACACCCTCTCCTGTACCCGCCAGTAGTGCTTGTGCTTGCGGGCAATCACGAAATCAGGCGATGGTAACAAGACCTGACTCTCAAACACTTCATCCATACTGCCGAACGTTTTCGGAGCCTGGCCATTGGCAACCCTTCTGCCAAAAAGTTTGTTGAACACGGTACGCTGGGCCGGCTTTGTGAAGTCGAAGGACTCCTTCAACTCCTCCCCATCTTCGCCATGGTAAGTCAGCCGCAGCCTGGAACCTTCAGCACTTAATGAAATCCCGGCGCAACGAATCACCATGGCATCCTTGAGTTTCAGGGCATCCCGTAGCTGATCATCCGGGTCGATAATGGCCTGCTGGCAGTGCCCACAGTTACGGGCGGCTATATCATTCTCGCCGCCGCAGTGGGGGCACTCCTTGAAGCGGAAACGGTAATCGCACTGCTGGGCGCGCGCTCCATCCCCCTCCGCAGGCTCCAGCAGCCCCTGACAACGGCGGCCGTAATGCTCGATCACACTGCCCTCGCTGTCGGTTTTGCCCCAGAAGATGTTGGCAAAGCCACAGCCGGGGCAGAACACCTGCACTGGCTCACTGTCGGGATCGGGTTTTGGCTCCCCCACTTCCGGATGATGCAGGTTTACATGGTTACCGGCGTAATCAATCACCAGGCAATCCTGCTTGCCTTCGTCCAGGCGAAGACCGCGACCCACCATCTGCTGGTACAGGCTGACCGACTGGGTTGGCCGAAGAATGGCGATCAAATCCACATGGGGCGCATCAAAGCCAGTGGTGAGCACAGACACGTTCACCAGGTACTTCAACTGCCGCTGCTTGAAGCGCTGGATCAGA
>CAYUNQ010000185.1:0-1605 GCA_964446185.1 uncultured Marinobacter sp.
AGTTCGCTACAAACCCGGTTCTTCCTTCAAGCGGCATGAGCACCCACTGGGCGAAGAAATCCTCGTGTTAGAGGGCGTGTTCTCCGATGAGACCGGCCACTACCCGGCCGGCACCTATATCCGGAACCCGCCCGGCACTGGCCACGCGCCCTTCAGCGAAGAAGGCTGTACCCTGTTGGTGAAGCTCCACCAGTTTGACCCGAGAGACACCGCCGCCGTTCGTATCGATACCAACAGAGCCCAATGGTTGCCGGGCATTGGCGGGCTTCAGGTATTGCCGCTGCACGATTTCGAGCATGAGCATGTGGCCCTGGTGAAATGGCCGGCCAACGAAGTCTTCCAGCCGCACCGGCACTTCGGTGGCGAGGAAATCCTGGTGCTGTCTGGCGAGTTCTGCGATGAACACGGCCGTTACCCGGAAGGCACCTGGATGCGCAGCCCGCACCTGAGCCAGCATCACCCGTTCGTAGACCAGGAAACCGTTATCTGGGTGAAGACCGGTCACCTGCCCCTGCCGGCTGGCGCCTGAGCAGCCAGGCTGCCATCAACAAGGCATGCAACACCAGCAGCGGCACGGCAACCATTAACAACGAAGCCCAGCCCAGGGCTGTCAGAACAGCTCCAGCGCTCAAGGCTGCCGTGGCCTGGGCGCTGAATACCATGATGTCATTGAGGCCCTGTACCCGGAATCGCTCTGAATCCCGATAGCCCTGAGGCAACAGGGTGGTGCCGCCAACAAACAGGAAGTTCCAGCCCACCCCGAGCAGGATCAGGGCCCATAAATAATGGTGGAAGCTGATGCCTGCTGCAGCCAACAGAATACAGCCCAGATAGGCCAGCAAACCGACGGTCATCATCAAGGGGATGCCCACTATTCGGATCAACCATCCGGAAACAAGCGAAGGCAGGTACATGGCCATGATGTGCAGCTGGATGACCCGCTTGGCATCATCAAAATCGTGCCCGGCCATTTCCGTCATACTCAGGGGGGTTGCCGTCATGATAAAGCTCATCACCGCATAGCCGATGGCGGCGCCACTGATGGCAGTCCATACCAGCGGATTGGCCAGGATTTCCCGCATGGGGCGGCCACCGCCCACCACGGTTTCGGCCACACGCTCCCCGGACGGCCGGTAACCGGCTGCCACAACGATCAGTGCCAGAGCCTGTACAGCCGCCAGCCCGGCCCAGCTTAAAAGAAAGGGAAAGGCTTGCTCGTTGCCACTGCCCAGTCCGGCAACTTCCGGCCCGAGCCAGGCAGCCACCAGGCCACCGAGCAGCACCCTGGCGGCCGCAGTACCCGCCATGTCCGGAGCTACCGATTCCATGGCCGCAAACCGGTACTGATGCACCACGGCCAACCCGGAGCCACCGATAACGGCGGCAAGACACATGGTGACAAAGTCCGACTGCCAGGAGGCATACATACCCAGCCCGCCAGCGATCATGCCAGCCAGCGTGCCCAGCAACATCACCTGCTTGCGCCCTACCCGCTCCATCAGCCAGGTAGCCGGTTTGATGGCCAGAACCGTTCCGACCACCACCAACCCGACCGGCAGAGTGGCCAGTTCCGGCATATCCAGGTAGGAATTACTGAATTCCGCT
>CAYUNQ010000185.1:1615-4633 GCA_964446185.1 uncultured Marinobacter sp.
GGCGCCGTACACATGGCCAGCGCCTGGGCCGCCACCAACACCCATACGTTCAGAGGCATGAAAGGATCCTGTCACAAGAGCAAGAACGGCACTTTACCACCTGGTGGTAGGTGAGCAAGTGCCGCGCTGAACCGGATGTCGCGCTAACGCAGATGAATGGTTATCCGGGAGTCCGGATGGAAATGAATATCCTGAATACTGATGTTGCCAATGGGGGGAGTCTGGCTGTTGATTACGCGGATGTTGTCCATCCGGACTTCTTCGATACGTTCCGGCAATAACAGCTGAAGTGCGCCGTCTTCGCGCATGTGGTACCGGGGCTCGCCCTCCCGGTAATGGACGCCAGAGATACTGAAGTCTGAATCCAGGAAGCTCAGTACCGGAGAGAAAATGTGAGTAGCCAGTTTCAGGGTATTGACCGGATCCCGGGTGGTTGCCGGATTACCGACGGTTTCTATGCGATCCAGAAGGCCGGCCCCGCTGCCGGCGGTTATGCTGGCCATTTCCTCTTCGGTCATCGGCGCAAAGCCGCCATATATCTCACCGGCGACCACCGGAGCCAGGGCCGCATTGCTGTTGCCCGACGCGGCAAGGGTTACAAGGGGCTGAAACGGGACGGTTACCATGGCCACCAGAGCTGCGGCATTACGGTACCGGGCCTGGTGTTTGAGAACCCGGTGCAGTTCCCGCTCGCTGAGCCAGCCGGCCTCAACCAGCACCTCACCCAGGCGCTGGCCGGTTTCCTGCTGGGTTTTCAGGCCAGCTTCCAGCTGGCCTTCAGAGATATAACCCCGGTTAATCAGCAACCGGCCAAGCCGGGACTTTTCCTCAAACCCTTTGTGCACTTTCACTGGCATACGCTCCTGCTGGTACAGTTTTAACCGTACAACTCAGCCCGGCATGAACGAGCCGCATCCGGATGCGTAATTATTCACCCTGGACACGGATTACAGAATCCCGGTGAAAGCTTAGATCATACATATTGATATCGCCTAGTGGCGGGCCGTCTCCACCGCCGACGTTCAGCTTTTCGATGCTCACCTGCTCAACTGTCTCCGGAAAGGCAATGTAGATAGCGCCGTCATTACCCAGGGTGACGACTTCTTCACCGGGCCGGTACTTGATGCCGATAATCTTGAAGTCCAGGTTCAGGAAGTTCGGCAACGACGCCATCAGGTCTTCAAGAACGTTGCTGACATCCATTCCCGCGGCCCCCGGATCACTGAGACTGTCGCCTGAGGTTTCGCCGGAAGAATTGTTTACCCTGTGGACATAGTCCGGGCTTTCCAGATGC
Organism: uncultured Marinobacter sp.; assembly: GCA_964446185.1. GTDB lineage: Bacteria > Pseudomonadota > Gammaproteobacteria > Pseudomonadales > Oleiphilaceae > Marinobacter. Next base: position 2,910 of record CAYUNQ010000185.1, read on the forward strand.
GCAGACTGGGTGCCACCACCTGCTCGCAGCAACTCCTGCAGGCGCACACTGCCATGGGCAGACACGGCCGACATTCCCGCCTCGGTTACCGGAAGAAATGCCGGCGTATATGTCCAGATTTTCTGCTCGGAGGCTACAACCGACGATACAGAACCGGCAAAGGCGGAAAAAGCAGTCACTGCTACCGCAGCTTGCGTCAACAAACGGAATCTCACCAGACTTCTCCTGCATTCAGAGTGATTACCGTACAACTGGAACCGGCAATATGGCTTTCAAATATACATATCTAAAGGATAACCATGCTTCACGAGGTGTCCACTACCCATGACGTTCAATGCATAAGTATCTGTTAGAATTGTGCATTACGTTGCGATTTCCGACATTATGTCAGCAAAGCGATCCTTCTCTGAAACAGTGAGTGCTGCTCAAATGACAAATACCGTAAAAAGCCTGCTTAGTGTGAAGCCTGTCCTGTTTGCTCTTGCCCTGCCCCTGATGGCAGCCGCTCCGGTCCAGGCAGAAGAGCCTGTAAATGAGCGCCCGGAAGTGCGGTTTGAAACGTCCCATGGTGATTTTTCCCTGGAGCTACGCCCCGACATCGCCCCGGAAACCGTTGAGAACTTTCTGAACTACGTAGACGATGGTTTCTATAACGGCACCATTTTCCACCGCGTGATTGCCGACTTCATGATTCAGGGCGGCGGATTTACCGCAGACATGGCCCGCAAGCCCACCGAAGCCGCGATTGTTAATGAAGCGTCTTCTGAACTGCCTAACCTGCGCGGAACCATCGCCATGGCCCGCACCAATGCGCCGGATTCCGCCACGTCCCAGTTTTTCATCAATGTGGTCGACAACCCCTACCTGAACCCCGGTGCTAACGGTGCCGGCTATGCGGTTTTTGGCAAGGTGACCGAAGGCATGGATGTGGTTGACGCCATTGCCGGCGTTAAAACCGCCCGTGTCCGCGGCATGGCCGATGTGCCTGTACAGCCGGTCATTATCGAACAGGTAACCAGGGCCGCTGCCGAAGACTGAGACTATGACCAATCCTTTGCTGCCGCCGGCCATGGAGCCGGCGGAGCTTGTCTGGCGCGATGGCGTTCCGGAATCTGCTCGCTTTGGTGATGTGTATTTCAGCCGCGATAACGGGCTGGAAGAAACCCGCTATGTGTTTATTGGCAAGAACCGGCTGCGGGAGCGCTTCCTGACACTTGGCGAGCGACAACACTTTGTTGTTGCTGAGACCGGCTTTGGTACCGGGCTGAACTTTCTGGCGACCTGGGCTGAATGGCTCGGCAGCCGGCCCGAAGACGATACGGCCATACTGCACTTTGTCTCGGTAGAGCGCTTCCCGCTGACCCGAAGCGATCTGGAGAAGGCCCTGTCCTACTGGCCGGAGCTTGAACCCCAAGCGGCCGAACTCATCGCCCATTATCCACCGCTGATTCGCGGTACCCACCGGCTAGTGCTGGCGGGCGGGCGAATCCGGCTGACGCTGTATTTCGGTGATGTCCTGGATGCCTGGCGGGATCTCTCCTTCCGGGCGGATGCCTGGTTCCTGGATGGCTTTGCCCCGTCGCTGAACCCGGAGATGTGGCTGGAAGACGCTATTGGCCAGATTCGCAGCCACAGCAAACCCGGCACCACCCTGGCCACGTTTACCTCTGTGGGGCGGGTGCGCCGGGCCCTGGCCGATGCCGGATTTACCATGCAAAAGGTCC
>CAYUNQ010000186.1:0-2851 GCA_964446185.1 uncultured Marinobacter sp.
GGCTCACATTCCGGCTCGCCTTCAAATTCAAGTTCATCGGCCCAGGTGTGAACGCGGCGGACCAGTGCCCGGCGGGTGGTGGCCAGCTCGTCGGTCAGCTTATCGACCACTGCACCTTGCACCTGGCCCGGCTGCCGGGCACGGTAGGCTGTGGCGGCGTCCAGGGTCATGGTGTCGCCCAGGCCAAACAGCCGGCTCAGACGCTCTGCAAAACAGGGCAGGGCGTCAGAGGCTGCAGGTGCGCCCAGCCGGGCCAGTTGGGCCAGCAGTTTTGAGGATTGGGCTGTATGTGCCTGCGACTGGTTTGGCATCCGTTCGGTGTCTCACTCCGTGGTCAGGTAGAGCGGTCGTCAAAAGACGCTATTCTACTGGCTTAGGGGAGTGAATGATAATGACCGAAACGTGAGGGAAGGCTCAGTTCATCCCATACTTGCGCGGCCTCTCAAACCGGTAGAAGCCTTGTTCTTCTTCCCGCTCAATGGTGGGGGCGGCAATACCGAAGTGTTCTTCTCTCAGTTGGCTGAGGGCGGCCTCCAGTTGCTCACCGGTCAGGCGTTGTTCCAGCGCTTCGCGCTTGGCCGTGTAGCTTTCGCCATTCTGCCATTTCTCTTCCCGGGCCTGGTCCTGTTGCGCCATACGTTCGATGGCGGTATCGGAGTAGCCCAGTTGTCGCCGTAAATCGTTGATGGCCTGCTGGCGTTGTTTCGGGGGGAGTTCGGCCAGTTGTGACTGCACGCTGTTCAGACTGAGCAGGGCATGGCCAAGGGCGCCGGAGCCGGCAAACTGGCGGTTCAGGTCGCTGCCGTAGACTTGTTCGGCGCTGGTTTTCAGTTGGTGTGCCAGTTCGCTCAACGGCAGGTTGTTGCTCTGGTCCAGCTCGGCAAGCTGTTGCTGGAAGGTTTCGGAACGCTCTTCCAGGTAGGATTTCTCGTCAGCCCAGATCTGCCGGGCCAGGGCGCCGAATATCGCGTCCCGCTGTTGCCAGACCTGGAGTTCCCGCTGCATCGGTTGCAAGGCCTGCAGGCGCAGCTCGTTGAGGTCGAGCCAGTCGTGGTAGCGGTCCAGGTTTGCCATCAGGGTAAGGATCGCTTGCGAAGCGTCCGGGAAGGCGGTTTCAACCGCGCTGCGGAACAGGTGGATGCCTTGCTGAGGGCGGGCTTGTATCAGTGCCTGGCGTTCGGGATAAAGCAGGGCCTGGGTAGCCGGTTCGTGGATGGTTTCGCCATAACGCTCGAGCCAGATCACTGCCAGTTCCAGCGCCGGGTCGGCGGATTGCTCCGGCAGGTTGTTATCCACGGGGGCGGAACGGGTTATCACCGCTTGCGCAGCGGGTGGCTGATGAGCAGTACCGGGTTCAGGTTGTCCCTGGGGAATGTAAAAAGTCAGGTAAAGACCGCCCGCTACCACCAGGCCAAGGGCGGTCACGACCATAAGCGGTGTTTTTGCTTTCATGGCAACTGCTCCGGAAAACCGGGTGCCGCGGTTAAGCGGGCACCCGGTAGTGTGTTGCTTAAAGTAGCGGCTGAAGCTTCGGCCAGATCAAGTCAGCGATCTTTTTCGAGCCGCTGTCGGCCGGGTGGATGCCATCAAAGATGATGTCGCGGTCGTTGATCACCCAGCGCGGGTCTACAAAGGTGCAGCTAAGCACGGAGTTCTCGCAGGCCCTCGCCAGGGTGGTATTGCCGTAGTCCACGGCCTCTTTCATGTCATCCAGGCGGAACAGGCCGTTCTTGGTGTAGTAGTAACCGGTCAGGATGCCATTCTGAACGCCCGCTTCGGCCATTTCGTTCAGGAAATCCACGCCTTCCACATAGATGTCATCAATGAAATCCCGGCACTGCTTGCTCAGGCGGCCGAAGCGCCACCAGGGGGTTTTACAGTTGTTGGAGTTCAGGGCGATGGCCGGAATCAGGATGTCGTTGCCGCCGGCATCGCCGACAATGGTCTCAATATTCGGGTTGTCTGCCACGGCCTGCCGGAACTGGTTCGGGATAGACGGCGCAATCAGCTCGCCGGACAGCTCGGCACCAGAGACGGTATAGCGGCGGAAGGTTTCACCGGCCTTGGCTTCCAGCTGGTTCTGGATCTCGCCAGACAGGGCAAAGATGGAATCGCCCACAAAGACCACCTGGTTGTTGTCGGCATCGGTCACCTTATCGTTACTCAACAAATAACCGAGGTCAGTACAGCCGGAGAACAAAAGGGCGGCACTGAGTGCCAGTGCGGGTTTCAGGGATTTGCTGGTAAAGGCCGAGAGGGACCAGCTGCGTGCTTTATTTATCATTGTTAGAGCTCCGTGTGTAAGAGGCAGACCATTCGTCTACAAATACTGCCCTTTAACTATTGACCAGGCTCCGGCGTTTCTCGACCGCAAACAGGGGCGAAAGGTTGTCAGATTCGGCCACGGGAGAAAGGGTGTGAACCCGGTCTCAGTGTTTGACCTGCTGCAAGGAAGCAAGGCAGCGGCTTGTAATTTCCACGGCAGCGACAAATATAAGAAGTCAGAGATCACGTTTTGGTCAGATGCGAGGGGTTACATGGACTTCAAAGACTATTACGCCGTTCTGGGGGTGAGCGAGTCGGCTACGCCCGAGGACATCAAGAAGGCCTACCGCAAGCTGGCGCGCAAATACCATCCGGATGTGAGCAAGGAAGAGAACGCCAGCGACAAGTTCAAGGACGTGGGCGAGGCCTACGAAGTGCTCAAAGACCCGGAAAAGCGGGCCGAGTACGACCAGCTGCGCAAATACGGCGCCCGGGCCGATGGCTCCTTCCAGCCGCCACCCGGCTGGCAGAGTGCGTCCGGCTTTGGTGGTGGCGGATATACCGAAGCCGATGCCCGGCAGTTCAG
>CAYUNQ010000186.1:2951-4594 GCA_964446185.1 uncultured Marinobacter sp.
ACGGTACCGGTTGCACCCTGGGAAGCTGCGCTGGGTGCCACGGTGACCGTGCCAACCGTGGGTGGCAAGGTGAACGTGAAAGTGCCCAAAGGGTCTTCCAGCGGCCGCAAGCTCCGGTTGAAAGGCAAGGGCTTCCCCGGTAAGCATCCGGGCGACCAGATTGTGGTGCTGCAGGTGGCCATGCCTGAGCAACACACGCCGGAGGCGGAAAAGCTCTACGAGACGCTGGCGGAGCTGGAAAAAGACTTCAATCCGCGCAGCAAGCTGCACGTGTGAGTGGGGGTGAACATGACAAATAAAGACCAGATAGTGACCGTAGAAGTGACCGACACCAACGGCAGCACCTTCACCCTGCGCGAAATCTGCGAGCGTGGTGACTGCCACGCGGAGTTTGTGATCAAACTGGTGAATTACGGGGTGATTACTCCGCTACAGGAGCTGCCGGAAGTGCGCCAGTGGCAGTTTGATGTGGCCGCACTCCAGCGTCTTCAGAAAGCCCTGCGCCTGCAGCGGGATCTGAAACTCAACCTGCCCGGGCTGGCAATGTCCCTGGAGCTGTTGGACCAGGTGCAGGACATGCGCCGGGAAGTGAACCGGCTTAATCAACGGATTCGTCAGTTGATGGGCGAGTAAAACCCCCCGATTCACAAAAGTTTCATATCCAGAAACTGGACAATCTCAAAAATTGGGATTATTTTCCCATTTAATAGTTTGGGAAAAATATCCCAAACTTGCGGCGCGCAGTGAGCATGCGCCGGATTGAGTGAAATCAGCCTGGAGATGGAACATGAAACGTAACGGACTTTCGAAAGCGATCAAGTTGGCGGTGGCCGGAGCTTTGGTGGGTGGCCTGGCGGCCTGTGGCGGTGGTGGCTCCGGCTCTTCCGGTTCCGCTGACACCAGCGCCAGCAGCCAGGGCACCAGTGTGGGTGCGGTTACCGGCTTTGGCAGTGTGTATGTGAACGGCACTCGCTTTACCACCGATGGCCGGGTGGACAGCGATGACGGGCTCGAGCGGGAAGACCAGCTGGACAAGGGCATGATCCTGAAAGTGAGGGGCAGCTGGGACGACCGGGGTGAAGGCCGGGCCGATGACATTTCCTATGACGACACCCTGCGTGGCCCGCTGGCAGCGGCAAGCTGGGACGCCTCGGCCAATACCGGCCAGCTTGAAATGCTGGGCCAGTTGATTGGCCTGACCAATGAAACCGTCTTCCGTGGCGCAACCCCGGAGCAACTGGCGGCCAGCCCGGAGAGCTACCGGGTGCGGGTGAGCGGCTGGCGGCTGGACGATGGCAGCTTCCGGGCCAGTTACGTGGGCGCCAGGGTTAGCGGACCGGATTTCGACGACGACAATGAGGTTGAGCTGGAAGGCGTGGTACAGAACCTGGATGCCGTAGCCCGAACCTTCACCATTAATGGTTTCTCCGTCAATTAGGCTATCTGCAGGATGGCATCCTGATGGCTAAAGAAATTGACGATGAAGACGACCTGTTTGATGACGACGATGACGTCGAAATCTCCGGTGATCTCTACGACTACGACAGCAGTACCCGAACCTTCCGCATCAATGGTGTGCTGGTGCGGATCGACAGCGACACTGATTTTGATGACATCAGCGCCAGCAGCCTGCAGGACGGTGT